>CAMNNS010000123.1 GCA_946545765.1 uncultured Bacteroidales bacterium
AACTATTTACTTATAAAGCAGGACTATTTTTTATAATATCATATATAATAACAAGTTGTGCTGTACCTAATGCTTCTTATATCAATTTAGAAGTGGCTGATTATACCACTTTTAATTTAGATCCAAAAGGGTATAATGTAGCTGTGTTTGGTGTCGTACCAAAAGGGGTTAGAGATAGTACCAAAATTGCAATGATTGCAAATACAGTTGCAGAAAAGTATGAAACAGATCAAGCTATGGAGGATCATAGCGTTGCGGTTTATACAATAAAATCTAAAGAGTACAAAGAAGGGATAGAGGGCAATAGTACTGAGTTTTACAACGAACTATCGGAGAAGAGTAATAGCCAAATATTAGTCTTGATAAACGATTTAAAAGATTCAGACTATTACATTGCCACAGTAGAGAATCATTATGAAATAGACCCTTTGATTCTTATCCCTTATAGTATTAAACTAAAAGTTATAGATAACACAAATAATATATGGGTAACTGTTTTAGATAAAGTGGTTAAAGATACACTCGCAATATCTTCTAATATAACAAGTTACACAAATATTAAACAATATATAGATGCAGAGATAGAGAATCATAGAGCCTCTATAATAACAGAGATAGGAAAAAGTATTGCAGCTGAACTCTCTACAAAATGGAATAATCATAGCATTATGCTAATAGATTATAATTCAGACCAAAAATGGCATAATGCAAACAATAAAGCTAAAAATTTTGAGTTTGAGAAAGCTATAGAAATATGGATGTCATATACTCAAATAGGTGATAAAGAGAAAGAATCCTATGCTGCATATAACATTGCTGTTGTCTGCCATCTAATGGGAGAAGATTCGTTGGCAAAAGATTGGATTAATGTATCTCTATCTACATTTAGATTTTATGAGGCTACAACTTTTGCTAATTACTTAAATTCAAAGAAAAGATGATTA
This sequence comes from uncultured Bacteroidales bacterium, assembly GCA_946545765.1. Lineage (GTDB taxonomy): Bacteria > Bacteroidota > Bacteroidia > Bacteroidales > UBA932 > Egerieousia. The sequence continues at coordinate 945 of CAMNNS010000123.1, forward strand.
AATTATTAATGATTACAGATTTAATAAATTGGGAGTTTGCATTAAGACTTTTATTGGCAGGCGTTTTTGGGATTATTATTGGATTAGAGAGAGAGTATAGGGCAAAAGAGGCAGGCTTTAGAACACATTTTCTTGTATGCGTGGGGAGTGCCTTAATGATGTTAATTTCTAAATACGCTTTTTGGGATTTGATGAATGGAGAATTTTTAGGGGTTCACAACGCCCAAGTTGATAGTGAAAACATAAGCATCTCTTTAAGAGTTGATCCTGGTAGGATTGCTGCAGGTGTTGTAAGTGGAATAGGTTTTTTAGGGGCTGGCACAATAATTATCAATAGACAGATAATTAAAGGATTAACTACTGCCGCAGGAATTTGGGCAATTGCTGGAATAGGTTTAGCAGTAGGTGCAGGAATGTATTGGGCATCAATTATAACTACTATCCTTGTACTCATTGCTTTAGAAGTACTAAGCATTTTCTCTAAAGGGATCAATCTTGTTAGTTTTAATCTTGAATTTGAGATAAAAAATAAGGGTTCATTAGATGATATAGAAAAAATATTGTCTGATAAAAATGTAATTGTTCTCTCCTATATGCTAAATGAAAAAGATGATATTGTAAATATCACAACATCAATAAAAATCAGAAAAAGGAGTTTAGAGAATAATATATTTGCCAAACTATCAAATATCGATGGTTTAACTATTCATAAAGTTGAAAAAATATAATTACAAAGTAGTTATCAAATAGTACAAATATTGATTTATAACAAAATAAATTGGATTTAATATGAAGAAATTATTAATGGTAATTGCATTTGTTTCTATTGGAATAGTTGCAAGTGCACAAAATTGGAAAGGAGAAATTGGATTTGGTGCCTCAAGACATGGAGGAGATTTTGATGGCGATTATAGATTTTCTTGGTTAGCAGGTGTAGGTTATGAATTTGAAGTTTCTGGACCTTTCTCTATTCAACCTTCAATAAACATCGTAAAAAAAGGGACAAACAAAAAAGTGTCTGGTAGCAAAATAAAATCTAATGCATACTACCTTGAAGTACCAGTTATGGCATCATATAGATTTCTCTTATCTGATATTAATTTAAATTTAGTACCACAGGTTGGTGCTTATTTGGGATATGGATTTGCTGGCAAGACAAAAGCCGCTGGTATAAAAGCTGATACATTCAGCAACAGATCTATAAAAGAGCAAGACTTCGGAATTGCATTTAAAATAGAGGCAGAGTGGCAAGATTATCTCTTTGGGTTAAGGTATAGTACAGGTTTAAAAGATATAAATAATGGTTCAAGTGGCTCGATAAGAAATAAGAGTATATTGTTTAGCGTTGGTGTTAGATTCTAATTCAAGTACATACATTATTTATCATATTGTATAAAAATATAAACCCCAAAAGTAATAAAACACTTTTGGGGTTTATATTTAAACTACTTTGAATAACAAATAGTTATTCTAATCGCTATTCTTTTATAGCTTTAAATCCTTTTCCAATAGTCTCTGCAGATTCTATTACATTTATAAAAGCTGCTGGGTCTATCTCTGCAATCTTATATCTAAGAGTAACCATTTCACTTCTTGTTAGTGTAGTATAAACAATATCTCTTGGTTCACCTTTATACATACCTTTTGCAGGGATAAGTGTTGCCCCTCTTTTTAGCTCATTGATAATCACATCTTTAATAGCTTCAATATTATTAGAAACTATCATCATTGTCTTCATAGACTGCCCATCAATAACCATATCAATTATCTTACTCTCTATAAAGATAATTATCCACGAATACATCGGTAATCTCCAATCTTTAAATGCTATTACTGTAGTAAGTGTAATAAGACCATCTATTATAATAACAGCAGTTCCCATTGAGATATGGAAATACTTATTCACTATCATCGCAATAATATCAGAACCACCACTTGTAGAGCGAGACTTAAATATCATTCCTAAGCCTATACCATACAAGACACCACCAAATATAGAGGCAAGTAACTGATTCTTATATAATGCAATACCTTCTGAACCTTCTAAGCCACTCTCAGCAATAACTTTAGAAACTTCTGGTTCTATCAATGAAGCGGTGCCGTATGTATAGTGAAGCAACCACATAAAACCAGGTATTAAAAATGTACATAAAAGTGTCTTAAATCCAAACTTAGGACCTAAAATAATAGTCCCGATAATCAACAATGGAATATCCATACACAAGGCAGAAAGTTCTGTTCTCCAGCCTAATAAATGGTGAAATACCATAGATAAACCATAAGTTCCTCCAGGGGCAAAACCATAAGGTTCTATAAGAACGACAGCACCCAATGAGAACAAAAAGCATCCAACTACCAAATAAAGATATTGGATTAAAGTATCGCGAGTAAAAATCTTAGCCATTTTAAATCTGTATATATTAAATTATTACATCATCATTCCACCACATACTTGAATAACTTGACCCGATACATAAGAAGATAAATCGCTACCTAAAAATAGACATACATTAGCAATATCTTCTGGAGTACCACCCCTTCTTAAAGGTATCTTTTGATTCCACTCTTCTTTAACCTCCTCGGGTAATTGAGCAGTCATCTCTGTAATAATAAAACCTGGAGCAACAGCATTAGCTCTTATTCCCCTTCTTCCCATCTCTTGAGCAATGCTCTTTGCAAGACCAATCATTCCAGCTTTAGAAGCAGAATAGTTTGCTTGGCTTGCATTACCATGAACACCTACAACAGAACTCATATTTATGATTGAACCACCATGTTGTTTCATCATAACAGGTATAACGGCATGAATAAAATTAAAAGCAGATTTTAGATTTACATTGATAACCGCATCCCATTGTGATTCTGTCATTTTTAACATTAAGCCATCTTTAGTTATACCTGCATTATTAACAAGTATATCTATTTTACCAAACTCTTTTACTACTTGTTCTACAACATCATGAGATTGTGCAAAATCGGCAGCGTTAGAAGCTATTGCCAATGCCTTAACACCAAACGCTTCTATTTCAGATTTTGTCTTTTCTCCTGTTTCATCAATAACAAGATCTGTAAAGGCTATATTAGCCCCCTCTTGAGCATACTTTAGTGCCACAGCTTTACCTATACCTCTTGCAGCACCTGTAATTAAAGCTACTTTTCCTTCTAAAAGTTTCATATATTAAGTATTTAGATTAAATAATTATCTTATTTTTAGCTATATAAACTCAGCGATTAAATCGTATTCTGTTGCATCTACAATTTTAACGGCGGCAAATTTACCAATAAATTGTTTTGCATCTATATTTTGTTTAAAATCTTTGCATGATATTAAGATAACACCATCTACTTCTGGGCTTTCTCTCTGGCTACGAGAGATAAAATACCCATCGCGATAATCATCTATAATAACTTTTTCTACCCCACCAATCCTTTTTTTATTATTCTCTAAAGCAATTTTTGATTGTAAAATCATTAACTCCTTATACCTTTTATCTTTCTCTCTTTTAGATATTTCATCTTTAAAATGGATTGCTCCATAAGTATCTTCCTCCTCT
>CAMNNS010000124.1 GCA_946545765.1 uncultured Bacteroidales bacterium
CGCTCCCCAATAAAAGCAGAGCTGTGATAATTAACATAATCCCAACTACAAGTAACGGATTTCCGGTATGTTCTTTAATATAATCTGTTGCAAAAAATTTCTCAACAATAGGCTTTAAGAACAGACCAACCAAAAGGATTGGAATCATAGAGATAAGCAACTTAAGTACATAGTCCTTACCCTTGTTAAAGGTTGTTGTAAAAAGAGATTTAAAAATCTCAAATATTTGTTTTCTAAAAACTATTATCGTGCTTAAAACTGTAGCAAAGTGAACAGCAACATCAAAAGTTAAATTCTCTTCACCTCCAAACCCAAAAAGAGTTTGACAAATAGTCAAATGACCACTGCTACTAATTGGTAAAAATTCAGAAACCCCCTGCACAAGGCCTAAAATTATTCCCTGTAACCAATTCATATATAGTAAGTTTAAGTTTAGTCTTTATGTTTACGCATAATTGCCCACCCAACACAAACTATCCCAATTACTAACACGATAGGGGCAATTGTTAATCTTCTAAAACTGAAAATTTCTGGTGAGAAAACATTTGGATCTTTAGACGCCCCGCCCGACATAAGGAGATAACCTAATACCATTATACAAAATCCTATAATAATCCAAAGGACATTTCTCTTATTTATAGCAAATTTCTTATCCATATTAAGTACAAATATAATCTATTTTATCTCTAAAAATGTATCGCGATAGACTAATAATATAATTCATTAACATGCAGACCTACCATCTTTCTCACAATGAGTAAAGTAGATATAAAACATATCATCACACCAACAACCACAAGCCCCACTGCAATTATGATAAATTCTTGAATATTAAAACTATATATAACCTCCGCAAAATTTCTATAAACTAAAAATAATATTCCCGATAAGCCAATCAAAGCAAGGAAAGAACTTAATAAGCCCTGATATACAGATTTATACAAAAACGGCTTTTGAACAAAACCTTTTGTAGCCCCAACTAATTGCATAGTATGAATAGCAAACCTTTTAGAGAATATGTTTAACCTCACTGTGTTGTTTATTAAAACGATAGAGATAAATAACATTAGCCCCATAAAGAATAATATTACTATCCCTATGGTCTTAAAGTTTGAATTCATAGACTTAACCCCACTCTCGTGATAGACAACCTCTTCTACATTTTCATCGGCAAGTAGAACCCTCTTAAAATTTGCTATGCTGTCTGTATAAAAATATTCTTGTTTTAGCTGAACATTGATAGATATTGGAATAGGATTAGATTCAAATACAGAGAGAAAATCTTCTCCTAATAACTTCTCCATCTCTTTTGTACCTTGCTCTTTACTAACAATATCCACATTTTTTGTCTGGGGTAAAAGTGCTATATTTTTAGATGTTTGCTCAGCGATAGAATCTGTAACATTATCCTTTAGCAACACCACTAATTTGACATTCTCCTTGATATAAGCAGAAATTTTGTTCGCTCCCATCGCGATAAGGATAAAGAAACCCATCAGAAATAAAACCAATGAGATGCTTATAACAGACGACACATAGGAACGGAAGAAACGCCTCTTTATAATTTTTTTCTCAGAACTAACCATATAATTCTAATCTATTTCGACTTTCAAATATAAAAAACGTAGTTTTTCTTTCAAAATTTTATTATATTTGCAAAAAGTAGTATGCGGATGAAAGAGCCAAAAAGAATACTCTATATCAGTTCAGAGATTGCCCCTTTTACGGCAGAAACTGCTGTCTCTTTAGTGGGGAGACATCTTCCACAAATATCTCAAGAGAATGGGTTGGAAATAAGGGCATTTATGCCAAAATTTGGGAACATAAATGAACGGAGAAACCAACTTCACGAAGTGATTAGGTTATCTGGAATGAATATCGTTGTTAATCAAATAGATAGACCTTTAACAATAAAAGTGGCATCTATTACCCAAGCGAAAATACAGGTTTATTTTATAGATAATGAAGATTATTTTAAGAGAAAATCTGTCTTCACCGATGAGAGTGGTTTATTTTTTAAGGACAACGATGAAAGGGCTATTCTTTTTGCAAGAGGTGCATTAGAGACTGTAAAGAAATTAAGATGGCAACCAACAATTGTCCATTGTAACGGATGGATGTCAAACTTGGTACCACTTTATCTTAAACAGCACTTTAAAAATGACCCTATTTTCTCCAATTGTAAAGTGATAGTCTCTATTTATGACGAGATTCAAAAGGAAAAATTCTCTCAAGACTTTGCAAAAAAAGCAATTACAACAGATATTAAACCTCAAGATTTACAGATTCTAAATCAAGCGACTGGCATAAATCTTGCTAAATTGGCCATCAAATATGCAGATGGTGTGATATTAGGAAGCAAAGGGGTTGCTAAAGAGGTTGTTGATTTTGCAGCCAAGGAGAAAATTCCTACCCTTCCTTTTACAGAGATTAACGATAATCCCGCATCCTACGCAAGTAAGTACATTAAGTTTTACGGCAAATTTGTGAAAGAGCAATGAATTTAATTTTATCAAGAAAATTTTTATCGCATTTAGTGCTTCTAATCGCGATAACTATATTACTCTCATCTTGTGTAAAGGTAAATAAAAGGGTCGGAATAGATAACACCCCCTCAGACTATGAATTAAAATTAGGGAAAGCACGCATTGCACTGCCTATCCAAACAAAGTTGTTAGACAGCGTTCAAACTCTCTCAACTTCACAAGGTTATATTGGTGCCTTTAGAACAGAAAGCTGTGGCTTAGCAACATTTTCTTTTGCAACTAACTTTTGCCCAACCAGAACAGATTGGAACTTAGGTAAAGATGCTGTAGTAAAAAATATTTATATAAAACTTATCAAAAGTTCTACTTCATATTTAGATAGGTCTCAATCACTTATCCCTCAAACATTTCATCTTTACAGGATGACAAGAATTATAGACACTACCAATAAATATCATAATGGTTTTGACCCAAGCAAAGATTATATACCAACTCCAATAGACTCTGGCGGAACAATTTACACTGGTAAAGACACATTAACAATTTTCCTAAAAAAGAGTTTTGGAAGGGAGATATTAAATGCCTCAAGAGAAGAATTAGATTCAACATACAAGTTTATAGATTCTTATAAAGCGTTGTTATTCACTTGCGACCCTCCACATCAAGGGACAATCGGGGGGAGGTTGAACTGCTTTAACCTAAGAAGCGAATCGATGAGTAATTTTATGTATCTTACAATAAACTTTCAACCTACTTGGCAAAGTGGATTACCAAGAAAAGATACAACTTTACTGCTGATGTTTGGTATAGATTATGCACAAAATTTCTCAACTTATTCTTCTAAAGCAAATGAATCTGAGGATTTTAAAAAGTATATAGATATAGAGGGGTCTGCAGGTATAAAACCTTATTTAAATCCAATACTACTAAAAGAGAGTATTGACAAATGGGCAGCAAATAACAACTATGACCCAGCCAAGATTATTATTGGAAAAGCTACTTATTATCTACCTTTTGAAGCAAATAATATTTCAGAGATAAATTTATCTTATCCTCAATATCTTTATCCAACATATCGAGATAATTCTACAATCCCTAACTACCCATATTTTACAATACTAAAGGATGTTTATTCTGATAACAATAATGCGGGGATGATAAATAAATCTTTAAAATGTTATTATGGAGATTTCTCTACAACTCTCCAGAAATTCTTTAAAAAAGATAAAGAAAGTGTTGCACGAGACCCTGAACTAAAAATGTGGTTTACCCCTGTGCAAGTGACACAATCTCAGCAGTCATATTACTCTTCAAGTACTATTGATTATTCTTCAGACCTTTACTCTTATTCAATTGGTAAAATAAACGGTCCTGAACACGCAGATTACCCTTATGTAGAATTTATTTATACAGTTTTACCGTAATACAACTGCACCTGCCACAACATTGGCAATAAGAGCCCGTGTTCTAACCAAACCACCAGTATCATAAGGGTGACATCTATTTGTCAGAACAATTAAAGCTACTTGCTCTTTAGGATCTATAGATATAGATGTACCTGTGTAACCTGTGTGTCCATAAGAGAGATACGGAGTAAAAAGATTTCCTAAGTTAGAAGAATAGTCTGAATAATTATCCCAACCAAGAGAACGCCCCAACCCTTTTACCTCATCGGGAACCCTTGTCATAGCTTTAACTGTTAAAGAGCCAAGAATTCTTTTCCCCTTATATTCACCACCATTCATCAACGCTGCACATATCACAGCTAAATCTTCTGCATTAGAAAAGAGTCCTGCATTTCCAGAATTACCCTCGCTACATCTTGCAAGTGGATCATGAACTACTCCAAGTAAACAATTGCCATCGGGTTGAAGCTCGGTAGGGGCTACCAATTTCATTATCTCGTT
>CAMNNS010000125.1 GCA_946545765.1 uncultured Bacteroidales bacterium
AAGCAGATGAAAACCTGCAGGAACTCTCTTCTAATAAAGATAGTTTAGAAAGATTTGCACGTGAGCAATTCTTTTTTCATGAGGCCGATGAAGATGTCTTTGTAGTTGAGGAGTAATTTTTATTTCCCGATATAATTTTCTGGTTTTATCTTCAATAGCTCTCTCTTTACTTCCGGTTTTACTTTTAATGAGTTAATAAACTCTTTTAGGCTCTCCTTAGTAACTTTAGAATTTTTTCTTGTAAGTTCCTTTAATGTTTCATAAGGGTGTGGATAACCTTCCCTTCTTAGAATTGTTTGGATAGCCTCTGCAATAACTGATTGGTTATTCTCTAATTCTTCAAGTATAATCTCTTTATTTACAATAAGTTTATTGAGCCCTTTCTTAATAGATTCTAAAGCTATGATAGAGTGAGCAATTGGTACTCCAACATTTCTTAAAACAGTAGAATCGGTCAAATCTCTTTGCAATCTTGATATTGGGAGTTTGGCAGAGAGATGCTCATATATGGCATTCGCAATTCCCAGATTCCCTTCTGCATTTTCAAAATCAATAGGATTAACTTTATGAGGCATTGCAGATGAACCAACTTCCCCTTTTTTGATTTTTTGTTTAAAGTACTCCATTGAGATATATTGCCAAATATCCCTTACGAAATCTATTAAAATGATATTTATCCTTTTTAGATTGTCAAATAGAGCGGCCAAGTTGTCGTAATGCTCTATTTGTGTTGTTGGGTATGAGCGTTTTAGCCCAAAATATTTCTCCTGAAAATCTTTTGCAAATTTATTCCAATCTATTTTTGGATATGCTACAAAATGGGCATTAAAGTTACCTGTAGCTCCACCAAATTTTGAGGAGTATGGGATAGTTTTTAATAATCTAATTTGTTCATCTAATCTTGCTGTAAATACCTTTAACTCTTTTCCTAATCGGGTAGGTGAGGCGGGTTGTCCATGTGTATGTGCCAACATAGGAATATCTTTCCACTCTTTAGAATAGTTTTCTATAGTATTCTTAACTTCGAGTAAAATAGGTAAATAGCTATTTTCTATCCCCTCTTTAAGAGATAGAGGGACAGAAGTATTATTAATATCTTGAGATGTTAAGCCAAAATGTACAAATTCCGAATACTTATCTAACTTGTTAATTTTAAACTTTTCTTTTATAAAATATTCTACAGCTTTTACATCGTGATTAGTAATTTTTTCTATCTCTTTAATTCTTATAGCATCCTCAATTTTAAAATTTTGATAGATATTCCTAAGTTTTGAGAAGATAGATTTCTGTACCCCTTTTAGTTGAGGCAAAGGTATATTACATAAGGCGATAAAGTATTCTATCTCTACCCTTACTCTGTACCTGATAAGTGCAAATTCAGAAAAGTATTCACTCAGTGTTTCAACTTTATTTTTATACCTCCCATCAATTGGAGATATAGCTTGTAATGCAATAACCTCTTTGTTTTTCTCCATGGTATATATTTATTATTTATTTATCATTTTGAGATACATCGTTTTACACGCTATACCCTCTTTAATATCATGAACCCTTAATATAGTAGCCCCTTTAGTTAAAGCAACCAAATTCAGAGCCATCGTTTGTGGGAGGGATTCTTCTGGCGTAATGTCAAACAACTTATAAATTAGTGATTTCCGAGATATTCCAACTAATATATTATTATTTACCTCTTTTAATTTATCCAACGAAAACAGGAGTTGATAGTTTTGTTCTATGGTTTTAGCAAAGCCAAATCCTGGATCTAATGTCCACTCTTTTATCCCTAACTCATCAGCTCTGTTTTTAAAATTTTCAAAGTACTCCCTAATATGTGATAGAATACCATTTGGATAGTCTGTAAGTGTTTGCATATTAGAAGGTTTTCCTCTTTTATGCATCGCGATATATGGCAAATTAAGCTCTGCAACAGTTTTTAACATCTCTTTATCATCTTCACCTGCTGAAATGTCATTTACAGTAAATTCACCTATACAATCATAAACCATCTTGACTATATCGGCTCTAAAAGTATCTATCGATATAAAATTTCTAAATTTAGATTTTGAGTTATCTCCAAAAATTTTTTTAAGTTCAACAAGGGCTTCTTTAAGGTATTTTCTCTCAATTTCTAAAGAGATAGGCTCGCTTCCTGGTCTTGTAGAACAAGCCCCTATATCTATCATATCAGCCCCTTCACTAACCATCTTCTCTACTTTTGCAACAAACTCTGTAGCAGAAGTGACCCTACTTACACTATAAAAAGAATCTCTGTTTGTATTTATGATTCCCATTATTATGGGCTCTGTTTGTTGCATATATTTTTTAAATTTGTAGCAAATATAATAACAATAATAACACGAATAAATTTTTATTTTCTTAAAAATGCTGATAGTTATAGAGGGTTTAGACGGTGCCGGTAAAAGTACTCAGGTTGGTATGATTAGAGAATATATTATCTCTAAAGGTTACAATCTTAAGTATCTACATTTCCCAAGATATGAAGCACCTATTTATGGAGAGCTGATTGCAAAATTTCTTAAAGGAGATTTTGGAAATATAGATCAGGTTCATCCGCAATTAGTAGCGTTAATTTATGCTTTAGATAGGATGGACGCCTCTTCTCAAATAAAATCTTGGTTAGATGATGGTAATATTGTCTTGTTAGATAGATATGTTTATTCAAATATCGCTTACCAATGTTCAAAAATAGAAGATGAGACTCTTTCTAAAAAGTTGAGGGATTGGATTTTTAATCTTGAATATAATGTTTATAAAATACCTCTTCCCGATGTAAATATATTTTTAGATGTTCCAATAGATTTTGTGGAGAGTAGATTATCTACATCGCGAGAGAATGATAGTGATAGAGATTATTTAGAGGGTAAAAGAGATATTCATGAAGAAAATCTTGATTTTCAGATTGGTGTAAGGAATATATATTTAAGGGAATGTAGTCTTGATAAAAATTTTGTAAAGATAGATTGTAGTTCAGATGAGGGTCAAATGCTCCCTGCCGATCTGATTTTTGAAAAGATTAAAGAAAAATTATCATTATAAATTCTAATTATGAACATTCTTAGAACATTAAGTCGTTTTGTAGTTGGCATAGTCTTTATACTCTCAAGTATATTAAAAGCTGTTGACCCTGTTGGTGTTGCTTTAAAAGTTAAGGAGTATTTAACTGCTTACTCTTTGCCCGATTTTGGTTCTTTTACTATTGTGTTAGCAATTGGTTTATGTCTCTTGGAATTTGTAGTGGGTTTTGCAGTTCTTAAAGTTATAAAAATTAAAATATTCTCATTTATAGCTCTTTTGATGACTGTTTTCTTTTTGGTACTCACTTTTTTTTCAGCAGCCTTCTCTCTCGTAACAGATTGCGGTTGTTTTGGTGAGGCAATTCATCTATCTGCTTGGGGTACTTTTATTAAGAATGTGATATTACTGATTTTATGTGTAATAGTATATCATCAGAGAAAAAATTATAAACCACTATTTAATAATTATTTGCAAATTATTTTATTACTCATTTCTTCTATTTTTATAGTAGGCTTGTCTCTTTATTCATTGATCTATTTGCCTCCTGTAGATTTTACAGATTTTAAGCCTTCTACAGATTTAACATCCTCTTCAGAGAACACGCTTAAATATAAGACAGAGGTTATTTATGAAAAAGATGGTAAGAGAGAGAAATTTGATTTAGACAATTTACCCGATAGTACTTGGTCGTATGTTGCTACTAATTCTATTCTTTTAGAGGGGAACCTTTCAGAAGTCTCTAAAGCAAAGTTTGTAATCAAAGATGAGTATGGTGAGTATGTAACAGAAGAGGTTTTAAATAGTTCATCGCCAATAATATTTATCTCTTTCTATGACAAAAATAGAGTAGAGCCATCTGATATAATGAAGCTAAAAAGTTTAGCAGATTCTTTGAGTACCGATAATTGTGCAGAAGTTTATATTTTGAGTGCACTCAGTCTTGAGGATATAGAAAAAATCGTTGAGCTACAGCCATTTAAAGTAGTTTATTCAGATTATAAGACAGTCATTACATTTAACCGCTCAAATGGTGGGGCTACTTGTCTTATGAATGGCGTGGTGATCAAAAAATGGAGTGCTTTAAATTATTCTAATAAAAAGATAATCAACTTCATACAAACGAGATTATAGCTATCAATATTTCTAAGTTGGTTGTAGATTCAATAGAAAAACTCACTTTAGTGTCAAATAATGCTAATTTTCTGCATTTGTTATAATTTTGTCTCTTTGCAATAGCTTGAAAATCAACAATCATTAAAAATATTTCAAATTATTATTATATTTGTGAAGTATTAAATTTGAATACTAAAATGTTATG
>CAMNNS010000126.1 GCA_946545765.1 uncultured Bacteroidales bacterium
AGATTACATTAGACTCTTGTAAAATTACACTAACAGATGGGCAAATAACTGAATTAGATTTGTCTGAATATCTTTTTTGTCTAAGCAGTGATAATATTATAAAGCTATATAGCAAAGGTTTTTATCCTCTAAAGGACGATTTTTTAAATAAACTTAATGTTTATTCTTGTGGGGTTGCTTTTGCTCAAGTAAAAGGAAAAGATTTGATTCCTCATGCAGACTTAGCGTTAAGTAAGTTTATGTATAACATTGTAAAAGACAGAGAAATATCCTCTATTAACTTTATCTTCAAAGAGGCTTACTCCCTGATAATAAATTTGCAAAACATAGAAAAAGATATTGCCCTTACTTTTTTATTAAAAGATAAATTGTTGTTGGAAAATACCCCTATAGGCTACAATATCCTTATTTACAATACTATCCCGATAGGCTTTGTAAAAAATATGGGCAACAGAGTAAATAACCTGTTGCCCAATGGTAGGCGTATAATTAATCGTAATGTATTAGATTAGAACATATAATCCCATGGTGGCAACATTATTTTATCTTGCGATAATGCCTTGATAGCCTTACTGTCCAAGTACTTCTTATTTATAACAATACGGAACATATATTCATCAAACCATTTATCTGTAAATGTAAGATATCCATTATTTCCAGATACAGGCCCCCAGCTATTCTCAAATTGCCATTTAGTAGGATTATCTTTCTCATCAGTATCTACACCAACAATTAACATAGCATGAGATGAGCCACTTTGCCTTGTGAGGATACGAGCCTTTTTATCCATATTTAAATCTATTCCCAGAAGTCCAGCATAGTCGTACAAGCTTGGATCCATAAAGCCTACCCCAGACTTTGTATTAGATTGCTTTCCAACATCACATGATGCATACATAGGTTCATTATCTTTTAAAGAGGCAATAGCAGCCTTTTTAATATCCTCATTAGGTAGATTGAGATATTTCCAATTTATACCCTCTATAGTGTTTCTATAGTTTGCAATTTCATATATTTTATAATACTCTCTTGTAGGATCGTTCATAATCATAATGAAATTATTAGGATTATAATCTGAAGGAATTATAGATTTGTAAAACTCTTTAGGTGTGGTTTTAACTTCTCTAATATTTCCATCTCTATCTTTGAACTTCCAAGTAAATTCTGTAGGTGGCTCTCCTAAGCAAAGTGCAAGTACTCTGTACACATCTTTTAATGTGCTCATTTTTATCTCATTAGCTTGATGAGTTATAGAACCCATAAGGCCACTATGTGCAATATATTTTGATTCCTCAAATGCAGTTCTAATATCATAGCCACCTTTTCTTAGTCTTTCATTTACAATAGAGATAAGTTGTGATGTATTATTTGAATGTTCTGTCTCTGGCATAATTACATCTGGCACTACACCATATTTCTCTCCAATATTATAGAATAGGTTCCATACCCCTCCATCTCCAACAGGAGATTGAAAATAAAAGACCACTTCTCTATCGTCTATATCTTGGTATCCTGTGCGTATAATGTTCTCTAAAAACAAATTAGCCTTTTCTAAAATATCGTAGAAATAGTTAAAATTGTGAGAAAAATCAAACTTATTTATATTATACTTTTTCATCACGATAGGTCTTAGATTATTCATAGATGTAAACATCCAGCACCTACCCGAACTTTTTTGGTCTGTAATACCTTTAACATCTACTCTATACTTAAAGAAATCGTCGTTATGTTGAGCAATCTCTGAATTATATGAGAGAGTTTTAATAGCTCTGTTAGCTATCACTATATTGTGAATAGCTTTGGTGTTTGCATCCTTTTTATAACTATCTTGAATCTCTTTTAATTCTTGAGTACCAATAGCTTGATTTTGACCCCAAAGTATTGGCGATAGTGCTAAAGCTAAAATTAATAATGATGATTTTTTCATAATATGTAGTTTATATTTAATTTTTATCCACAATGGAAATATTTGTTTACAATTTTAAGCATCTCTTCTTGAGAGTTCTCTACCTCTTTTCTTAAAGTTAAATCTTTAAATTGCCCCAATTGATTTATAATTCCATCTATCATATTCTTACTGAAAACTCCTTCCATTTCGTAATATTTCCTTTGGCTTTCTAAACATTTTGCAGAGGCTACGCAACTATCAGGAAGTTGGTCTAATTTAGCTAACTTATCTGCATTTTGCTCATCGTGAATATTAACATTCACATATTTTGCTTCTGCAACTTCTAAAGCATTCTCCATCTCTAAGCCAATACGACATGCAACGCATAGAGAGGCAATAAGTTGATAAACATCTGCACTACCGTCAGGAGAACGCATTTCAACAGTTTGTTTTTGAGAAGTATCAATTTCTGATACTTTTTCAAGTGGGTTTGCAATTCTGCACATATCTTTACCAGCTGTCCATCCGAGAGGAACTCTTACAAGGACAGAACGGTTTCTATCTCCCCAACAAACATTTGTAGGTGCCTCTTGATGAGGTACTAAACGGAAATATGAAGTTGGTACTTTATTACCAAATGCTGTTATGCTTGGAGCGAGTATCATCATTCCTGCAATAGCTTTGCGAGCGGTTGTTGACAATTCGCCATTTTCAATCATCTGATTCTTACCATCTTTTGTAATTTTCATATGTATATGAAGACCACTTCCTGCCTTTCCTGCTGTTATTTTAGGTGCGAATGTTACATCAAACCCTAATTGGTATCCTAAGTTGCGAATAATCCATTTAGCTACAGTTAATTGGTCGGCAGCATCTTCTGCATTTGTTGGCAAGAATTCTATTTCGTTTTGTTCGTAAACTTTACCATCTAATGTAAAGTTTCCAACTTCTGAATGGCCATATTTAATCTGTCCTCCAGCTTGTGCTATATAACTCATACAGAGTGTACGGAATTGATTGAACTTTGCAAACGGTCCACTCTCATGATAACCTTTTTGGTCGGTAGCAGGGAATAGATCATCAGACTCTGCAATTACATAATATTCAAGTTCTCCCATTGCCTCGAACTCCATACCTGTTTTCTCATTAAATACTTTACATGCTTTTTTCAAAGTATATTCGGGAGATGACTCTAAAGGCTCACCATCTTTGTTGAAGAATGAGCAAAGCATTGTAACTGTTGGTAATTCAGCAAAAGGATCTAAAAAAGCTGTCCTGAACCTTGGTAAAACATAAAGGTCTGAACTGCTTGCTTGTATAAAAGAGAATAGACTTGAGCCATCTACCCTTTCTCCACAAGTAAGTAATGTTTCTAAATAATTCTCATCGCTGATGACAAAATTTAAAGTTTTGAGTCTTCCGTCACCTGCTGGATACATAAAATTCACCATCTTTATATCATTACCTTTTATGTATTTTATGATATCCTCCTTAGTAAATTCATTAGCACTCTTTTGAAGATATGTAACAAGTGCGTTGGGGTTCATATTTATAACACTATTCATATAGCAACAATCTTAATTATAGTTAATAATTTTTTTAAAGTTACCACAAAGTTAGAATTATATTTGAAATAGACATATTGCCTTCTTTAATTTTTCACAACATAGTAGATTATCGTAGTTTAGCGATACAGTATTTTAAATTATTAATAGTTTTTTAAATGAGCAATTTGTTAAGAATTAACAATAATTGTTACTTAAATAAGTGCGATATTGCATAAATTGTGTAAAATTACTAATTTTGAACCGTAATTAGCATGGTGTTTTGTCTGAAAACATTTTTAATAATTAAAATATAAAGATTATGAAAAGAATTTTAACATTTACATTAGCTTTTGCACTCGTTGCATTATCTTTCTCTTCTTGCAGTAAAGATAAAAAAGTGCCACAATTGGCAGAAATTTGGGAAATGCCAAGTTTGTCATTTGGTTCAAGTATGTCTGAAATTGAATCTGCAGAAGCAGCTCGTGGATTTAATGTCACAAAAGATGCTAACACTCTAAAATTATCTAAAGTGGTGGATGGTGTTACTTTTGATTGGGTGTACTATGGCGATGAGAAAGGAAATTATTTATATTCTACTTGCGTTTTGCCACAACAATATACATCTGAAATTAAGGACTATTTTGTTAATCAGCTAAAATTCAACCAAATTAACACTAAGAATTCTGATTATACGATCTTTACAGACAATAAAACATATATCAGTCTTTATAATCCATCATCTGCAAAATCTTTTCCAGAAAAAAGTTATTTTTTAGTTGCTCCATTTGATAATGATATTTATTCTTG
>CAMNNS010000127.1 GCA_946545765.1 uncultured Bacteroidales bacterium
AGAATAGAGTAATCAGGAGAATTTTTGAGAGTTTGGGTTATAAAGTAAAAAAATTAGATAGGGTATATTTTGCTGGCTTAACAAAGAAAACATTAAGGAGAGGGCAGTGGAGATTTCTTACAGAGAAAGAGATAAATATGCTTAAGATAGGAGCTTACGAGTAAAAGATGAATCGCGATAAGATAAATAAAAGTGGATTTGTTAATATAATTGGTAACCCGAATGTTGGGAAATCTACCTTAATGAATGCATTAGTTGGGGAGAGGCTATCTATTGTTACAGCAAAAGCTCAAACAACTCGTCATAGAATAATGGGAATTGTAAATGGCGATGACTATCAGATAGTTTTTTCGGATACGCCTGGTATTTTAAAACCATCCTACGAACTTCAAGAAGCAATGATGGGGTTTGTCAATACGGCTATCGGTGATGCAGATATAATCCTATATGTTACAGATGTTTATGAGGCAAGTGAAAAAAATATGGAGTATATTCAGAAACTGAAGTTATTATCTTGCCCGATACTTATCGTGATAAATAAAATAGACAAAATAGCAGATGCTTATTTTAAACAAAAAGCGGAGGAGAAGCAAGATAGAAAAGATGATGGCTTATTGGAACGGTTGGTAAATAAGTGGCATAATTTGGTTCCTAATGCTCAGATATTGCCTATATCTGCTCTAAATAAAACAAATACAGATCTCTTATTGAATAAAATAATCTCTTTATTGCCTTTACAACCAGCGTGGTATGATAGAGATGTTCTAACAGATAAAAATTTAAGATTTTTTGCATCGGAGATTTTAAGAGAAAAGATTTTAGAGAATTATAGCAAAGAGATTCCTTATTGTGCCGAGGTTGTAATTGAAAGTTTTAAGGAGAGCGATTCTCTTTACGCAGTAGATGCTGTAATAAATGTTGTAAGAGAGTCTCAAAAAGGGATAATTATTGGCAAAAAAGGTCTGACACTCAAGAGAGTAGGCACTCAAGCCCGAAAAGCAATGGAGCAATTTTTTGAAAAAAAAGTGTTTCTAAAAATATATGTAAAAGTAGATCCTGCTTGGCGTGAGAATAAAAAAGAACTAAAAAAATTTGGTTATCTGCAGTAGTTTATTCTAAAGTAAATTTATAAATGATATAACCAATTTGATCTATCTGAGTACTATTACTAAATTTTGATTTTAATGCTGCTTTTTTTGCTGCTTCCCAGAGAGTTGCATTAGAAGTAGTTGTCCTCTCTCCACCAGGGATAGAACTCCCCGGTGTGGCACTTGTAACCTTTCCTTCTTGATTAACGACAATCTTTACTACAACAATTCCACCCTCATTTATTTTATAATCTGGCTTTGGCAATTGTCCGATACTCTCTCTCCCTTTTAGCCTCACCGATGGTTCTCCTGAAATTGCACCCTTATTGGTATTGCCCTGTGGATGACCAGCTTTTAAAGTTTCAGATATTTTTATGGCTGTCTGTTCTCCCTCTTTATTATTTTGATTATCGTCAGAGGTAAAGAGAGCCCTTTTATCTATCTCCTCCCTTTTAGGTTCTGGTTTTTCTATATCTCCATCATCTCCAACTGTACTTTTAACCCCAGCATTATTTTTCATATCAACTACTTGAGACTTTGATTGTTGAACTAAAGTTACCTCTTTTTTAGGGTCGGGATTCTCACCCTTAGGTTCTACCCCTTTTTGTTGTATCTCTTCTGGCTTGATCTCATCTATAGGTATTTCTAAAAGAATTCCTTTTTCTGCAGGGGGTGGGTAAATAATTTTTAATCCAGTTACACCTAAAAACAATATTAGTAATAGGTGTATTCCAATAGTTAGGAAAACACCTACATTTTTACCTTGTTTATTGTATTTAAGTGCTTTACCCATCTTAAAACTACTATTCTGGAGATGTCCCTAAGATAACTTTGTAGTTGTTCCTTTTAGCAATGTTCATTAGTTGTACAACCCTCTCTATTGGTACAGTCTGATCTGCAAGAATTGTAAAGGTTGGATCTTCTATATTTCGCAAAAGAACTTGAAGAGAATTTTCTACTTGCTCGTATAGAACGGGTTGTTGTTGTCCGTTTATATGATATGTAAATCTATTCTCTTCTTGATAATGTTTTATCGAGACGCTAACTTGTTGTTTAGAAGATATTTGATTTGTGCTTTTTGGAAGTAACAATTTTAGTGCATTTGGATTTATCAGAGTAGAAGTTACAAGAAAGAATATTAACAATAAAAATACAATATCAGTCATAGATGACATACTGAAACTCGCATTAACTTTATTTCTTTGTTTGATAGCCATAATGTGTTGTATAAAAACTATTTATATGGTTAATACTATTTCTCAATCTTACTTGGTTCATGAAGCAAATCCATAAATTCAATGGTATTACTTTGCAGAGTAAAAACTAAGTCGGAAACTTTTGATGTAAGATAATTGTATCCAAAGTAGGCAAGAATACCAACAATTAAGCCGGCAACGGTGGTAATCATTGCTGTATAAATACCTCCTGATAAGAGGGTTATATCTATATTATTTCCTGCTTGGGACATATTAAAGAAAGCTTGTACCATGCCTATAACAGTTCCTAAAAATCCAATCATAGGGGCACCACCAGAAATTGAAGCAAGCCATGGTAACCCTTTCTCTAATCGGGCAACCTCTACATTACCCATATTTTCTACGGCTGTTTGAATATCGGTAAGAGGTCTTCCCATTCTCTCTATCCCTTTCTCTATCAGGTGAGAGACAGGTGTATCTTCGTTTTTGCAAATAGCTAATGCAGCCTTGATTTTTCCGTCGTGAATATAATCTCTAATATCTTTCATAAAATTAGGATTAATTTGAGAAGCTTTTCTAATAGTCCACCATTTCATTCCAAAAATGTAGATGGTGATAATAGATAAAATAATGAGAGGAATCATAAGCCATCCACCCTTTACAGCCATATCAATCAATGACATAGAAACATTTTCTTTTGTGGCAATAATTTGAGAAGCCTCACTTAAAATTTCAGAAGTGTCTGTTTGTAAAATAATTGCAATTAGATTCATATATTTAAATATTTGTAATCAAAATATGTTTAAAAATTTCAAGGCTCTAAATTACAAAAATTATGCTAATTATAAGTTGTCTATGCTGTTAGTTTTATAGAAATGACTTTGAATAGGGGTTGCAATTAACAGATTTTTAGATAAACATTTTTTACGATTTGCGTTTATGAAATCAAATATAATTTTTTCTAAATTTGAAAATGGAAAAGTTGCTTTTATGACTTTAATCTACCCTATTTCATAGGTGGTTATAATGCTTGTAAAAGAATAATGGATAAATATGTTTACATACAATCTTATCTCTCTCCATGTGGGGAGTTACTACTTGGTTCTTATCGTGATAGACTCTGTTTTGTTGAGTGGGTAGAGAATAGAGAGGATATATCGCGATATGTAAAATACTTAAAAACAGAGATTAAAGTTGGGAACACTGAGGTAATTACTTTTGCTAAAAAAGGATTTAATGAATATTTTAGAGGTGAGAGAAAGCAATTTGAAATTCCAATTTCATTGTTTGGAACAGAGTTTCAGAAAAGAGTTTGGGAAGAGTTACTTAATATCCCTTATGGAACAGTGCTAAGTTATTCTGAAGTTGCTGAGAGAGTTGGTAATTCAAGAGGAGTTAGAGCTGTAGCAAATGCAATAAAATCTAATCCGCTAAACCTGATTGTACCTTGTCATAGAGTGATAGGTAAAAATGGGGAACTAACCGGCTACAAAGGAGGATTGGAGAGGAAAGAATTTTTATTAAGATTAGAGAAAGTTATAATTTGATATTATGGTGTAATATCGCTTCTAAGAAAGACAATCTTTGGGATATTGCAAAAAATCTTTAAGTTTGCAAATGAGGTTAACATGAAAAACTTTTTTATAAAGATAAAATGTTGGTTACAAGGTCTTTCGTTTAAGGTCGGAGTAGTAGTGTTGCTTTTGTGCATCCCTTTTTATATACTCTCTTTTGTACAGATGGCTCTACCTATAAGTGTAAAAGCCAAAGGTGTTTTGTGGGTTATTTTATTTGGTTTGGCTAAATGCTTCCAATATGGTGGGATTACAATTTTAGGTGTTGA
>CAMNNS010000128.1 GCA_946545765.1 uncultured Bacteroidales bacterium
TAAGTATTTGCCAATATGTGAATGGAGATTTTGCATACGATTTCCAATACTTTCATAATCTTACTCAAAGCGAGAAAGATCAAATTCTTGATTATGAACTGATGGTATATATCTGTAGTGGTACCGATAAGGAGAAACTTGATTGGTTTAAGACTATCAATATAGCCGGATTAAAGCTTACAGATCAGGAGCTAAGAAATGCCGTTTATGCCGGTTCTTTTGTAAGTGATGCCAAAAGATATTTTTCAAAATCCAATTGTGTTGCTTACAATATGGCTAAGGATCTTTTGAATGGAACTCCAATTAGACAAGATTATTTAGAGACAGCACTAAAATGGATAGCGCGTGCTCAAAGCACTCCTGCCTTAAAGTTGGAGATAGAGAGCTATATGGCTAAACATCAGCACGATTCTAATGCCAATGGGCTATGGCAATACTTTAGTTCCGTTATTACTTGGGTAGAAGCAACTTTTAATGTTAAAAAGCATAATAAAAAGATAATGCAAGGAGTTGATTGGGGAGATTTATATGATAAGTTTAAGGATAATGTATTAGATAAAAAGGCTATAGAGGAAGAGATAAAAAAACTTGAGATAGATAGTGAGGTGCAAAAGTCGAAGGGGATATGCCCATACATACTTACTCGTGATGAACATTATTTGGGATTAAGAGTTTTTCCCGATGATATAAAATTGAAAGTCTATGAAGAACAAGGACATAAGTGCGCTAATCCTTCTTGTCCGGAAGCTGGCAAAGAGTTTGAATTTAACGAAATGGAAGGAGACCATATAATCCCTTGGAAAGATGGCGGAAAGACTGTTAAGGAAAACTGTCAAATGTTGTGTAAACTCTGCAATAGAAGAAAAAGCAGTAAATAAAGATACTTAAATGGGTGTCTCTAAGGTGTAGAACGCTTTAGTTCAATCATATATCCAAGAGCATTGGCTATCCTGAAGAATGCTCCTACACTGGGTGTTATTTGATCGTTTTCAATTCTGGATATATAGGCAGAGTCTGTGCCTAATTTTTCTGCCAATTGCTTTTGGGTTATCTTCATTTTTCTTCTGGCTTGTTTTAGAAGAAGTCCTGAATAGTATGAAAATGCCGCTTCTTCGGCCTTTGAACGCTGTTTGCTTCCAGGCTTTCCATACTTAGAATCAAGTATTTTATCAAAACTGTGAATTTCATTGTTTGTTCTCATAATACTCTCTCTTAATTCTTTTAGCTAACTCAATTTCTCCGACAGGGGTCTTTTGTGTTTTGTGTTTTGTGTTTTAAGAAGCATAATGGCATAATCCACCTTTTCTTTTGCTTTATTATTAAGCCCGTTGTAAAAATCAATGAAATAGTGCTTGTAATAAACAATTTTCCGTTCTGCCATCACAAAGATATAAAAATGTATGATAATACAATTATTATTTCCTTGGCAAATGTAAAACGACTCCAGACGGACATCCAAACCATTCGGTAAAAATTGACTCTATCTGCCTAATAAATTGTACAATATGGTGTATTACTCTATTTTGCAGAATAATGTGTGTACATAGACAAGATGTTTACAATTACATCTTTGTCATTCACACTATAAATAATGCGGTGTATGCGGGTTATTCGCCGTGACCATTTTCCTGTGAGCGAGTGCCTTAGGGCTTCAGGCTTTCCGATCCCGTAATAAGGATGTTCAGCTATGTCTTTAAGAAGTTTTTCTATCTTAACCAAGATTTTTTTATCACCGGTTTTTAGCAAGAACTTGAAATGTTCTTTTGCCTTGTCTGAAATAATTATTCGGTACATTTGAGCCTGTCCAAAAATTGTTCTATGCTCTCTCCATCTTTCTGGGATATAGTCCGTCCTTCCTTTATATCTTCCTCTGCTTTCTGTAAATCCTCCATAAGTTGCTTATTACTAAGAATATATTCAGTTTCAATCAAAGCGTTATAATCGTCGAGGCTCATAACAATTACGCTTTTGGAACCCGGCCTTGTTATAACAAGAGGAGTATTACTCTCAACAACAGAATCTAGATACTGTTTAAGATTGTTTCTAAGCTCTGTGTAATTGGTTGTTTTCATTGTACTTGTTATTGTTTGCGACAAAGATAAGTACTTTTTTACGTACATCAAAACATTTTCCATATAAATCTTGTTACAATAATTCATCGTCAAATGTAAAACGAACAAGAACAACTATCCAAACCATTCGGTAAAAATTACTCTATCTGCGAGCAGATTTTTACCTTTGTACGTAAAGTAGCTACTGTTTTTAGTTGTATGAAATTTATGACCTTACTTTAAAGGAGAATCCGGTTCTTTCTTCATGTAGTTGTATTCCAATCTATCTACAAGGCGAGGAACAAACTTATTCAAAAATACGGTAAGCTTCCCGATAGGGGTGAGGATTACTTGTGATTTTCTTTTGTAAACCGCTTGTGTCAGTTTTTTTGCACAAGTTTCTGCACTCATCATTTTTCCCTCCTCTCTTGGTGTTTGACCCTGTGGAGTACCATCTGCAGTAAGAGCAGAAAATCTGACATTTGAGGCGGTAAATCCAGGGGCAAATATCAATACATTTAATCCATCTTTAAGATGTTCTATTCTAAGAGTATCTAAGAATCCGTAAATCGCAAATTTTGAAGAAGAATAACCTGTTCTTGCAGGAAGACCTTTAAACCCTGCAATAGAGATAACCCCTACAACACTCCCTTTGCTTTTAAGAAGATGTGGGAGAGCATATTTTGTACAATATACTGTCCCCCAAAAATTGACATCCATAAGTCTTTTTAGGACAGTTAGATCTAAATCCTTAAACATTGCCCTCATAGATATTCCGGCATTATTCACAAGCACATCTATCTTGCCAAACTTTTCTATAGTTTTATATATTAATTGTTTACAATCTTCTTCTTCTTGCACATCACATTTAACAGCTAAAAATTTATCTGAATGTTCTCCTTTATTAGACAATTCGCAGAAAGTTTGTTTTAATTTATCTTCACTTCTTGCGGCAAGTACAACAGATGCTCCTTCTGCTGCAAAACAACGAGCAGAGGCAAGCCCAATTCCAGAACTTGCCCCTGTGATAATTACAACTTTACCTTCAAATTTTTTCATATAGTGTGGGTAAATATCTAATTACTATACGTTTAAAGTCTAATATTAGTTATCTAACTTTCACAATCACAATATCTAATCTTAATTTAAAATTCGGACTAAATACAAAAACGATTTTTAATATTAATCTATAGCCATATCTTTAATATCTGTATCGCCACTGTATGCACCTTTTGCATGTTTCTCTTTAATCTCAGCGAATGCTTTAAGAGTATATTCTACATGCTCCATCTGATGCATTTGTGTACATATTAGTCTGAACATAATAATTCCTTGAGGTACAACAGGATATACTACTACCGAGCAGAATATCTTATAGTTTTCTCTAAGATCTATAAGCATATTAGTTGCCTCTGGAACAGTTCCGTGAACAAATACAGGTGTAATACATGCCTCTGCCGGACCAATATCGTAACCAAGTTTTCTTAAACCATCTTGCATAGCCCTTGCAATATCAAAGAGATGTTTTCTTCTATCATTACCTTTACGAATCATATCTAATCTCTTTAGATTTCCCTCAACTAATGGCATTGGAAGACTCTTTGCATATATCTGACTTCTAAGATTATATCTAAGATAATTGATTATATCTTTTGGACCTGCAATAAATCCTCCAATAGAGGCCATTGCCTTTGCAAATGCTCCAAAATATAAATCAATACCATCAATAACTCCAAGCTCTTCCGAAGTTCCTCTACCATGAGCACCCATTACTCCAAATCCATGAGCATCATCTATTAAAATTCTAAATTTATATTTCTTTTTAAGTTCTACAATTTTATCAAGAATACCCATTGCGCCGGTCATTCCATATACCCCCTCTGTTACAAGTAGAACACCTCCTCCTTGCTCTTCAGCTTTTTTTGTAGCACGTACCAAAACTTTTTCACAATCAGCAATATCATTGTGAGCATATTTCATCCTTATCCCGATATGTAGTCTAAGACCATCCATAATACAAGC
>CAMNNS010000129.1 GCA_946545765.1 uncultured Bacteroidales bacterium
ATACATTATTTAAGAAACTCCTTGATATAGGTGACATTATCGGGATAAAAGGTTTTGCATTTGTAACACAGACAGGTCAAAAATCTATACATGTTAAAGAGTTAAAACTTTTAAGTAAATCTCTAAAAGTGCTCCCAATTGTAAAGGCAAAAGATGGAGAAGTATTTGACGCTTTTTCAGATCCAGAATTAAGGTATCGTCAAAGATATGTAGATCTTATTGTAAACCCTAATGTAAAAGAGGTGTTTGAGAAGAGAACTAAAATCTTTAATACAATTAGAGAGTTCTTTAATAGTCAGGGATATTTAGAGGTAGAGACCCCTATTCTTCAACCAATCCCCGGGGGTGCAAATGCCCGCCCTTTTATTACCCATCACAATGTCTTAGATATGGATTTATATCTAAGAATTGCAAACGAACTTTATTTAAAAAGGCTTATAGTTGGTGGATTTCCAGGGGTTTATGAATTTAGCAAAAATTTCCGTAATGAAGGTATGGACAGGACTCACAACCCTGAGTTCACCGCTATGGAAATTTATGTTGCATACAAAGACTACTTCTGGATGATGAATTTTACAGAGCAGATGATAGAAAAAGTAGCTCTATCTGTAAACGGTACTACAAAAGTTAAAATCGGAGAACACGAGGTAGATTTTAAAGGGCCATACAAGAGACTCCCTATGTTACAAGCTATTAAAGAGTATGCAGGCGTAGATATTGAGGGTATGAATGAAGAGCAATTGAAAGAGACTTGTACAAAACTTAATGTACCATTTGCACCTAATTATGGAATTGGAAAACTTATAGACGCAATATTTGGGGAGTATGTAGAAGATAAACTTATTCAACCTACTTATATAATAGACTACCCTGTAGCCACTTCTCCACTTACAAAAAGAAAGAGAGATAATCCAGAGTTAGTAGAGAGATTTGAATTGTTTGTTTGCGGAAAAGAATTAGCGAATGCTTATAGTGAGCTTAATGACCCTATAGATCAGCTTGATAGATTTAGAGACCAACTAATATTAAAGAATGGTGGGGATGATGAAGCTATGTATATAGATCATGATTTTATTAGAGCTCTTGAATATGGCATGCCACCTACAAGTGGTATGGGTATTGGAATAGACAGACTTACAATGTTTATGACAAATCAAAGTTCTATTCAAGATGTCCTATTCTTCCCACAAATGAAGAAGGAACAATAATTAAGATGTCTAATATTATTACATCTAATAGTAACCAAAAAATCAAAGAGATTCTTCTTTTGCAAGAGAAAGCTTCTGCAAGAAAAGAGAAGGGTCTCTTTGTTGTTGAAGGGGTTAGAGAGATTAATAATTGTCTCTTAGCTGGCTTTAATGCAAATTCATTTTTTTACTCTCCCGATATAATAAATAGAGAGATTATTTCCTCTATTCTAAAATCGCACAAGACAGGAGAAAATAACCTATATGAAGTTTCAAAAAATGTTTATCAAAAACTTGCTTATAGAGCTTCTACAGAGGGAGTAATAGGAATATTTCATACTCGTGAAAATAAAATAGATAACTTAGATTTAGAGAAAAAAAATTCTCTAATAATAGTGGTGGAAGGGGTAGAAAAGCCAGGAAACATTGGGGCAATTATTAGAACTGCAGATGCTTGCGGTTGTAGTGCTATCCTACTATGCAATTGCCCCACAGATTTGTACAACCCTAATATTATTAGATCAAGTTTAGGTGGAGTTTTTACTCAAAAAATAGTTAGTTGTTCAAGCAAAGAGGCTATAAAATTTTTAAAAGATAATAAAATTAAAATTTATACTGCACAGCTTCAAGACTCTAAATATTACTACAATACAGATATGACAAAAGGTTGTGCTATTGTTGTCGGGAGTGAGGCTAACGGTCTTACATCTATCTGGAGAGAGGTCTCAGATGAGAGAATACTTATCCCGATGCGAGGAAAGATAGACTCCTTAAATGTCTCTGTCTCTACTGCTATTCTGTGTTATGAAGCTTTAAGACAACGCTCAATAAGTAAAGATTGAAACCTATAATTATATAGATGAAAAAAATAGCACTCATAGGTTATCCCGCCAAACATTCTTTAAGCCCTCTACTATTTGATCTGTTTTATACTCAAGAAACTATCGATGAGGTAAAAGAAGAGATAGAAAAATATTATTTAAGAAAACCAACTTGCAGTAGAGAGGTCAAGATAGGTAATGAATCGTATATCTATATAATAAAAGAGGATAGCTCTTTAGATGAGGCTATTAAAAAGATCAGAGAAGATAATGAGTTTATATCTTTTAATATTACTTCTCCTTACAAAGAGCAGATAGTTAAACTCTTAAATAATCGCGATACATCTACCCAAGAGATAGAGGCTTGCAATCTTGTACAAATAGATAGGGAGAAAGGATTTATTCTAAATGGTTATAATACAGATTTTTACGCTATTAGAGAAATTCTTCAAAAAGTAATTAGTAATAAATCTGATGCTCTACCAAAAAAAGTATATATCATTGGTGCCGGTGGGGTAGCAAAAGCTGCTGCCTACTGTGCTAAAATTTTAAATTTAGAGTGTGTAATAACTAATCGCGATAGAGAAAAGGGGGAGAGATTAGCTAATAAATACACTCATAAATTTATTAGTTTAGAAAATTTTAGAGAAAATTTTAAAGGAGACAAAGGGGTAGATAAAATAGTTATTTATACCCTACCACTAAACATAAATTTACTAAGTAATGATGATTTAAAAGGGTTCTCTCTTATTGAACCAAATTATAAGAACCCTGCATTTAAAAATGGAGAAGGATATTTTTATTACAGTGGCGTTGAATGGCTTATAGAACAAGCCATTACAGGTTTTGAAATTATGACCGGCAAAAAGGTAGATAAAAATAAAATCTCACTTCTTGCAGATTTAATAAAATTGAAGTAAATTTGGAAGAATTAAAAAACAATAAATATGTCATTCAATAAAGTAATCATTTTAGGAAACGCAGGGAGAGACCCTGAAGTAAGACACCTCGAAGGTGGTGGAGTTGTAGCTAATTTTACAGTAGCAACATCTGAAAGATTTAAAGATAGAGTAGGTAATATACAGGAGAGAACAGAATGGCATACAATAGTATGTTGGAGACAATTAGCAGAATTTGCAGAAAAATATATAAGAAAAGGTTCGCAAGTCTTTATAGAGGGTAAAATTAGAACTCGCGATTATACAGATCAGAGCGGACAAAAAAGATATGTAACAGAGATTTTTGCAGATACTCTACAACTTACAGGTAGGAGAGTTGATACACAAACTAATCAGCAACCTGCTCAACAAGCAGCCCAACCTCATCAATCAGCTCAACCTTATCAAACAACCCAAAATACAGTTAATCAAACTATAAATAATAACATAGATATACCTGCAAATGATGACTACTCTGCAGATAGTGCAGATGATTTACCATTCTAATTTATTATCACTTAAATAGTAAATGAAACTATCATATTACTAAAAGCTAATATTTAGAAAAATAATATTGCCAACAAAGTTTTACAATAACAAATAGAGATGAAAGTTGATGTTGTTTTAGGATTACAATGGGGTGATGAAGGCAAAGGTAAAATAGTTGATGTTCTTGCCAAAAGCTACCCTGTTGTTTGTAGATTCCAAGGGGGACCAAATGCCGGGCACTCTCTACATTTTGGAAAGAAAAACTATGTTTTACACTCTGTTCCCGCTGGTGTTTTTAGAAAAAATACCATAAACATTATTGGTAATGGGGTAGTCTTAGATCCTATTATTTTTAAAGAAGAGTGCAAAGGGATAGAGGCAATGGGTATAGACCCTACAAAAAATGTAATTATCTCTAAGAAAGCACATTTAATACTACCTACACATAAAATTATTGATGCTGCCTCAGAAGCTGCAAAAGGTAAAACAAAAATTGGTTCTACCCTAAAGGGGATAGGTCCAACATATATGGATAAAACTGGTAGAAACGGTTTAAGAGTTGGAGATACTTTGGCAAAAGATTTTAAGAAAAGAGGGATTGTATGA
>CAMNNS010000130.1 GCA_946545765.1 uncultured Bacteroidales bacterium
AAGAATTAATCAGTGAGTTAGAAGATGGTACAATCTCTTTTTATACTA
Source organism: uncultured Bacteroidales bacterium (assembly GCA_946545765.1). Lineage (GTDB taxonomy): Bacteria > Bacteroidota > Bacteroidia > Bacteroidales > UBA932 > Egerieousia. The sequence goes on from CAMNNS010000130.1 coordinate 49, forward strand.
ATGGAACCTTTACAGATTTATGTAGAGGGCCACATATTATTTCTTCATCTATAATTAAGGCAATTAAATTAACTGCAATAGCGGGTGCCTATTGGCGAGGTGATGAAAACAGAAAACAATTAACTCGTGTTTATGGTATTACCTTTCCTAAAAAATCTCTTTTAGATGAATATATTCAGATGATGGAGGAGGCTAAGAAGAGAGATCACAGAAAAATAGGTAAAGACTTAGAGTTATTTGCTTTTAGTCAAAAAGTTGGTGCAGGATTGCCATTGTGGTTGCCTCGTGGTGCAGCACTTAGAACAAGACTTGAGAATTTTTTACGCAAAGTTCAAGAAGATTATGGTTATCTCCCTGTAATTACACCACATATCGGGAATAAAGAGTTATATATAACAAGTGGTCATTGGGCTAAATATGGTAAAGATTCATTTAGACCTATCACCACACCACAAGAGGGAGAGGAGTTTTTACTAAAGCCAATGAATTGCCCTCATCATTGCGAGATATATAAAACAAAACCTCGTTCTTACAAAGATTTACCAATCAGATTTGCAGAATTTGGAACGGTGTATAGATATGAACAAAGTGGTGAATTGCACGGTCTTACAAGGGTTAGAGGTTTTACCCAAGACGATGCTCACTTGTTTGTTAGACCCGATCAATTAAAAGAAGAGTTCTGTAAAGTGATAGATATTGTACTTTATATTTTTAAGACTTTAAAATTTGATAAATACACTGCACAAGTATCACTTAGAGATAAAATTGATAGGAGTAAATATATTGGGTCTGATGAGAATTGGGAGCGTGCTGAACAAGCTATCATAGAGTCTGCTTCTGAAAAAGGGCTTAATACCAAAATAGAGTATGGTGAGGCTGCATTCTATGGACCAAAATTAGACTTTATGGTAAAAGATGCTATAGGTAGAGAGTGGCAGCTTGGAACCATTCAAGTAGATTATAATTTACCCGAGAGATTTGGGTTAGAGTATATAGGAGCAGATAATCAGAAACATAGACCAATTATGATTCATAGAGCTCCGTTTGGTTCTATGGAGAGATTTGTTGCAGTATTATTGGAGCATACTGCTGGAAATTTGCCTTTGTGGCTAACTCCAGACCAATGTGTCATATTACCAGTAGGGGAAAAATATATAGATTTTGCTAAAAAAGTTTGTGATTCTCTAAAAAAATGCGATATTCGCACCTCCGTTGATGATAGAAATGAGACTATCGGAAAGAGGATTAGGGAAAACGAACTCAAAAAAATGCCTTTCTTGTTGGTGGTAGGAGAGAAAGAGATGGAGCAAGGGGCTGTTTCTGTAAGGCAGCAAGGTGGTAAAGATCTTGGCTTTATGAAAGTTGAAGAATTTGCAAAACTTATACAAGATAAAATTAAAATAGAATTAGGAGAAGGTGTACAACCTTCATAAAATAAGGTTTAATTAAAAATAGGAGGATTAATTTATCGCACAATTTAAAAATTCCGGAGGGTTTTATAAACCACAAGGGAACAATTTTTCAAAACCAGCTAATAATCAGTCTGGTAATGATGCAAAGGGTCGTAATTTTAAAAATAATAAAGAAGATGGCCCACGAGTAAATGAGCAAATAAGAGATGTATCGCAGGTACGCGTTGTGGGAGATAATATTGCAGAGGCTCAAGTTATGCCTATTGCTCAGGCTCTTAAACTTGCAGAGGAGATGGGGTTAGATTTAGTAGAGATTGCTCCAACTGCGGTTCCTCCAGTGTGCAAGGTTATAGATTACCAAAAGTATCTATACCAACAGAAGAAGAAGGCTAAAGAGATGAAAGCCAACGCCTCAAAGGTTGAGATAAAAGAGTTGCGTTTTGGCCCTAATACAGATGAACACGATTTTCAATTTAAATTAAACCATGCTAAGAATTTCCTTAAAGAGGGGAATAAAGTTAAAGCTTTTGTATTCTTTAAAGGACGTTCTATATTGTTCTCTGAACAAGGAGAGAAACTTTTATTAAGGTTTGCTGTTGAATTAGAAGAGTTTGGAAAAGCAGAAAAAATGCCACTCCTTGAAGGTAAGAGAATGAGTATGATAATTGCACCTATTAAAAAAAAGTAAAATATTATGCCAAAATTAAAGACCAAGTCCAGTGCCAAAAAGCGTTTTCAGCTTACTGGCTCGGGTAAAGTAAAAAGACACCACGCTTATCACAGTCATATTTTGACAAAGAAAACTAATAAGCGTAAAAGAAATTTAGGTTACTCAGCAACTATCGCGAGTGCCGATGAAAAGAGGGTAAAACAATTGATACTCTCTTAATTAACTAAATTATTAACCGGTTGTTTAGCAGAAAAAGTCTCTTACAAGAGAAGAGCGCTGACATCCAAAAAAAAATGAATTATGCCAAGAAGTGTAAATTCTGTTGCGTCAAGAGCACGCAGAAAGAAAATTTTAAAACAGACCAAAGGCAATTTCCATGCAAGAGCAAATGTTTATACAGTTGCAAAGAATACATTGGAAAAGGGTTGGACACATGCCTACAACGATCGTAAAGACAAGAAGAGAAACTACAGAGTTCTTTGGATTCAAAGAATCAATGCTGCAGTTAGAACTTATGGTTTAAATTATTCGCAATTTATAGGTAAATTAGCAAAGAGTGATATATCTTTAAACCGCAAGGTCTTAGCAGATTTAGCAATGAATAATCCTGAGGCTTTTGAAAAAGTAGTTAAGTCTCTTAAATAAATAATTTAATAACTAAAAATAGGTGAGATTTTATAATAACAAATGGTTTAAGTTTTCTCTTTGGGGTTCACTTTACCTTTTGTGGGTTATATGGCTTGGAAATTACTGGTGGCTTTTAGGGCTTCCAGTAATTTTCGATTTATATATAACCAAAAAAGTTAAGTGGGCGTTTTGGAGGAGAAAAGAGAAAAAAGGTAAATTTTCCGATTCTCTATTGGATTGGTTAGATGCTATTATATTTGCAGTTATTGCTGCAATGTTCATAAAAATCTTTTGGTTTGAGGCTTTTACAATACCTTCTTCTTCTATGGAGAAAACTCTCTATACCGGAGATTATCTTTTTGTAACAAAGCTGGCTTATGGTCCTAAGGTGCCTCAGACCCCAATTTCTTTTCCTTTGGTTCACAATACATTACCAATTTCTGGTAAAGAATCGTATTCTACACTTATTCAGAATAAATATCGCAGATTAAAAGGTTTAGGTAAACTTAAAAGAGAAGATATAGTTGTATTCTCTTTCCCTAATGGCGATACAGTTCTAAAAAAAATGCCACAAGCAGATTATTATCAGATGGTTAGGCTTAATAATGGAGATAGAGAAGGTGTTATTAAAATGTTGGGGCCTATTATTGTCAGACCAAAAGATAAAAAAGATAATTATGTAAAAAGGTGTGTAGCTATAGCTGGAGATACGCTCCAAATAATAGAGGGAATTGTATATGTAAATGGTGTGAAAGAATCTGATAGAGAGTATATACAAAGTTCCTATACTATTATTACAAAAGGCGATCCTATAAGTTCAAGAGTTATAGATAAAATTGGATTAAATCCTGAAGAGGTGATATTTGACTCTTCTCTACCTGGTTATGCAGATTTACCACTGACTAAATCTGAGAAACAAGAGATAGAAAAACTCCCTATTGTTGTGAGTGTAGAGGAGAATATAGATAGTTATCCTCCCGATTACCCCGAATCACCTGCAATGATATTCCCTTTTGATACCACATATCAATGGACAAAAGATAATTACGGGCCAATTTGGATTCCACAGAAAGGCACATCAATCGAGTTGAATTTGAAG
>CAMNNS010000131.1 GCA_946545765.1 uncultured Bacteroidales bacterium
GCCATTAAAACACCTTTAGGTGTAGTTGTAACCTTTAGACCAAATCCTCTAAGTTCTTTAGCCAAGAGAGTGATAAGGTCTAACTGCCTATTTGTGCTTGGTGCTGTTGTACTTTCTGGATCTGATGTTGTCCAAACAGCAACATATCTTAAAAATTTATCTTGAATGTTTTCCATAATAACGATCTTGTTTGCCTTTATCAAATTAGAATTTTTCTCTATTTTACTTGTTTATTTTTTTAATTTTTAAACTACTATATATCAAGAATATCGCTAATAGTAGATATGCAAGTATCCCGATATATTGAGAGCCACTATTTTGAGCCCATTGTGTAGCATAGAAATCTTTATTCATAAATTTAAGAATAGCAGAAACAACACCCATTAAAGCACCACCAGCTATAAAACCACTCGCGATAAGTGTACCTTTTTGTTTTCTCTCCTCGTTAAGTTCTTTATCCTTACTTCTTGAACCAACATACCAAGCTATTGCTCCACCTGCTAACAGAGGTAGATTTAAATCTATCGGGATAAACATTCCAAGTGCAAATGCAAGAGCAGGCACACCAAAAAAGTTTAGTACAAGTGCAATCGCACCCCCTATACCATATAATAACCAAGGGGCACTTTTACCACTCATAAGTGGTTCTATAACAGCTGCCATAGCATTTGCCTGAGGTGCAACTAAAGCCCCTTCTCCAACAAATCCGTATGTTTTGTTCAAAATAATCATCACTCCACCTACTGTAGCGGCAGCAACAAGGGTTCCCAAAAATTTCCATGTCTCTTGAGTTTTTGGAGTAGAACCAATCCAATATCCTATTTTTAAGTCTGTTATAAATGCTCCCGATACAGACAAAGCAGTACAAACAACACCACCGATAATTAAAGCAGCTACCATACCCGGCACACCTTTCAACCCACAAGCGACTAAAATAACTGATCCTAAGATTAGTGTCATTAAAGTCATACCACTCACAGGATTAGAACCAACTATAGCAATTGCATTTGCCGCTACTGTTGTAAACAAGAAAGCTATTATTGCTACAATCACAAGGGCTATAACTGCAAGTAGAAGTTTATTATGGTCTGGAATAACACCAAAATAGAAGAAAGTAAATGTTGCAGCTAATGCGACAATTAGACCCCATACAATTATCTTCATCGATATATCCTTCTGAGTTCTAACTTCTTCTGATTGTTGATTGTTGTCTTTACTAAAACTTTTTGTTGCAAGACCTATCGCAGATTTTATCACAGAAGAAGATTTAATTATACCAATAATTCCCGCTACAGCGATACCTCCAATACCAATATGACGAGCATAATTTGAGAAAATTTGTTCTGGAGACATTTGTGATATACCTTCAAATGTTGTTCCCATAAAAGAGATTGATTCTGTTCCGCAAATAGCAGATAGTAATGGTATTATAACAAACCAAATTAACATAGAACCACAACAGATAATAAACGCATATTTAAGACCGATAATATATCCTAATCCCATTACAGCAGCACCAATATTGTACTTCACAAGAAGTTTTGCCTTATCAGCGATAGTGCTACCAAAAGATGTTACAGTTGAGTAAACTGTTTCGCTCCACCAACCAAAAGTTGAGACAATGAAGTCATAGATTCCACCAATTAAACCACTTATTAACAATATCTTAGCTCCACCTTTATTCCCCTCTCCACTTTTAATAACTTGAGTAGTGGCTGTGGCTTCTGGGAAAGGATACTTTCCGTCCATTTCCTTTACAAAATATTTCCTAAAAGGGATAATGAAAAGTATTCCCAAGAATCCTCCTAATAAGCTGGATAGAAATACTTTGATAAAATCAATCTCTATTTCTGGATATTTATATTGTAAAATGTATAGTGCGGGAAGGGTAAAAATTGCTCCTGCAACTATTCCACCTGAACATGCTCCAATAGACTGAATTATAACATTTTCACCTAATGAATTTTTTCTTTTAAGAGCAGAAGATAATCCAACAGCTATAATCGCTATCGGGATAGCAGCCTCAAATACTTGCCCCACTTTAAGTCCAAGATAAGCAGCTGCGGCAGAAAAGATAATGGTCATTATTAGACCTATAGAAACACTATAAAAAGTTGCCTCTTTGTGTCTCTTTTCAGGTTCAAGAATTGGTTTGTAAGACATAATCAGAAATATTTATTGCTTCAAAGTTATAAATAAAATGTTATAAATGGGAATTGATTAAGACAACGAAACCCCAAATTAGTTATTTTTGTAGAAACGAATAATAATACAAAGTAATGAGCAAGATGAGATTGAAACATATTACATTGATAACTATCTTTTTTCTGTCATTAAGTGCGAATATTCTTGTGGCTCAGAATGATACAAATGATTCTATAAGAGTACTAATTTCAAAGTATGGTAAATGTAATTCAGGTATAGATGGTGTTGTAACACTGAGTTTAATAATGGAAAAAGACTCTGCGAATATGCCAATATATCATATCGGTGATTCTACTGTATTATTTTTTAGCGAGATTAAAGTTGATGCAATTAAAAATATCTCTTTTCTAAAAGGTAATACACTCCCTAAAAAGTTGAGAAAGAGTATGCCAAATGGGTTGGTTATAGCTAATTTAAAGAATGGCGAGAGTTATCCTGAATGTCAAGCATTACCTTATGGTGAAAACCTTTTTAGAACTTCTTTTGTTACTCGTATGTCCTTTTCAGATTTAAGAAATGAGAATGGTGAGTTATCTAAATTAGCAGAAAAATGGGTTAGTTCTTATGGCACAGATGATGAGGCATTTAGGCAAGAATATCAAATAAATAGAAGAGCATCGCAGATTTTAGCAATAGATACTTTAGGTAATAAAATGTTTGTAAAATCTTTGAAAGATTTCAAACCATCGGTTATAGCAGATATTACAGCTTATGAACCGGATGTGGCACTACAAATGATTGGGGATAAAGGATTTAACGGCTTGTTACTCGTTACGATAAAAAGCCATTTAACACTAAAAGAGGCATTGTTATCTACAGTAGAGAAGGTTGCACTACAAGCAGCTGAATTGACAAATATAAATTTCACAACTTTAGTTAGAAGAGTACCAATAGTACTACATGAATAAAATAAATTTCTTTATAAATTATTAAATATAAGTAGATTATGTCAAAGTTAATAAAAGAATTCAAAGAATTCGCTGTAAAAGGCAATGCAGTAGATATGGCTGTTGCCGTTGTTATAGGTGGTGCTTTTGGTGCTATCGTAAATTCATTGGTATCTGATTTAATTATGCCATGTGTAGGCGTTTTATTAGGTGATGTTGATTTTGCAGATCTATCTGTTACTCTGAAAGATGCGGTTATTGCTGCCGATGGCTCAATAGAGAAAGAGGCGATATTGTTCAAATATGGTCAGTTTATCAATACCATTATTTCATTTCTCATTATTTCCTTCTCTATCTTTGTGGTTATAAAGGTTTTGAATAAAGCTAAGCGTCAAAAAGAAGCTCCTGCTCCAGCACCTGCTCCAGAGCCATCACCCGAGGAGAAATTACTTACAGAAATTCGCGATTTGTTAAAGAATAAAGTTTAATTTCTCTCCTTTTGTACAATTTTAACATATTTTTTATCTTTTTTTTCGCTGTTATAAGTATGTTTAAGTTGTTTTTTGAAAATTTTTTAAAAATAATTGCGAAAAAATTTGTTAGAAGTTAAAAGTTGTTTATCTTTG
>CAMNNS010000132.1 GCA_946545765.1 uncultured Bacteroidales bacterium
ACTATCCATCGTAATATAAAGGGCTATCATTAAGGCGTTCATCGTGTTATCAAAATTTAAGACAGAGGATAGAACCCCTAAAGATGCCATAATTGCACCACCAGGAACACCCGGAGCAGCCACCATTGTAATTGCTAATAAAAACATAAAATGGGTATATAAACCCAAAGTAATCGGAATATCAAGCATATACATAATAGCAAAAGAACATGCAACGATTTTAAGCATACTGCCCGAAAGATGAATGGTTGCACAAAGTGGTACTGTAAATGAAGCAATGTCTGCATCTACTCCATTCTTTTTTGTCTGTTCTAAAGTTACAGGTATTGTTATTGCAGATGATTGAGTACCAAGGGCTGTAAAATATGCAGGTAACATTGTTACTAATGCTTTAAGTGGATTCTTTTTGGTTATTAAACCAGCTATCGAGAACTGAATTAACAACCATAGTATATGTATAGCAAAAATTATCAATATTACCTGAATAAATAGTTTAAATACTACAAATATCTGCCCTTCAAGGCTCAATCTTAAGAATATAGAAAATATAAAAAGTGGTAATAGAGGGATAATTGTTTTTATAATTACACTATGTATAATCTCTCCAAAATCGTTAATAACATCTCTTAAAGCACTGGTTTTTAAAAAAGTAGAACCTATCCCCAAAATAAAAGCAAGTACCAAAGCACTCATCACCCCCATTATTGGTTTTATCTCAATATTAAAATAAGATGGAAATTTATCTGAATCTGCAGATGCAATAAGATTAGTAAAATTAGGGTCGGGAGTTAAGATTTTAGGGAAAGTCAAGTGACAACCAAAATAAGAGAAATAACCTGCCAGTAAGGTTGAAATATAGGCAATTAAAACTGTTAATACAAGTAGTTTGCCTGCAGTATTTCCTAATTTAGTAATCCCAGGTGCTACCAATCCAATAATTATTAGAGGGATAATAAACTCTAAATAATTTTCAAAAATAGAACTGAAGGTAATGAATACTCTCGACAACCAATCGGGGAAAAATAGAGAGGAGACAAAACCTAATATAATTGCTATTACAATCTTAACTAATAACGGTATTCTAATCTTCTTCATTACATCTATCTATTTAGAACTCAATTTTTTCCACACATAAGCAATATATAGTACTACAAAAGGGATTGCTAATGAGACATAGGACATAATCTTAAGTGTGTAGAGACTTGAAGAACTATTATACAGGGTTAAAGATGAATTAATATCTGCCAATGAAGGGTAGTAAGACATATCACAGAAACCTATCGAGAGTAAAATTGCCCAAACGGCAAAAACTACCCCAAGCCCTGTAACATAGAAAGAGCTTTTAGCATAAAGTATAGAACGACCTAAACCATATAGAACAAGTAGAACACCAATTAGAAATATTACGGCTATCCACCATATATTCAGCATATTATGCAGATAAGCATATTTTTCTGCTATAAAAGGGCCATCTATTCCGTTAAAATTAGGATTTGATATATCTAACCTGTTTCCTGTTGAGAGGAAAAATATAATAACAAACAAAACAAATAGAAGGACAAAAGCTATAGCAGAGATTATCAACTTAGAAGATGCTCTCTCTGATAATGATTTTGCCTCTTCCGATTCTATTTTCTCACATTGATTAATGATATATAACAAACCTAATGTTCTTGCAGCTAAGAAAATAACTACACCTAACAATAAATTCGTAGGATTAGCGATTAACTCTAAACCTTTATAATTATTTGTCCAATAAGATATTGTGTCGGCAGAAGTTATACTAATTTTATCTATCATAAAATTTCCGCCTGTAACAAAAGAGGCAACAGCAACACCTATTAAAATAGTACCAGCAATACCATTCAGAAGTAGGAGAATGTCGTAGGTTTTTTTTCCAAAAAGATTATTCTCTTTCCCCCTAAATTCATACGAGAACGCTTGTATAACAAAAGATAATAATATTAGAATCCATAACCAATATGCCCCTCCAAAACTTGTTGAATAAAAAAGAGGGAACGACGCAAAAGCAGCCCCACCAAAAGTGACCAAAGTTGTAAATGTCAATTCCCATTTATGTCCTAAAAAATTAACAATCAGCTTTTTTTGCTCCTCATTTTTTGCACAGCCAAATAACAAAGTTTGCCCACCCTGAACAAACATCAAAAAAACTAAAATTGCCCCCAACAGACTAATCAATGCCCACCAATATAATTGTAAAAAATGATGTGTTATCATAATAATCTGATTTTAAAAGTTACCATTTAATCCCATCGGGACCTTTCTTAATTTGTTTAAAAATAATGCTTAATTCAGCAATAAGGAGTGTAGTAAATAGTAGAACAAATATTATAAAAGTGGTATATACATTTTTAGCAGACACTCCCGATACAGAGGCATTTACAGGTAATAAATCCTGAATAGTCCAAGGTTGTCTTCCAACCTCAGCAACAATCCAACCTGCCTCAGCACATATATATACCAATGGAATAGATATTATCGAGAGTATCAAGAACCATTTATATTTATCAAATATATTCTTTCTATTAAACCACCAACATAAAATTAAGAATACAAAGAAATATGCACCTAATAAAACCATTATTCTAAACGAATAAAATGTTAACGGAACATTAGGTATAATCTCCTCTGGTTTAGAAAGAAAACTATATCCAAAGTACTCAAAATTTTCATCTAAATATCCTTTCGCCTCTTCCAAAGCAGATGCAAATTCTGGATCTTCACTCTTATCTTTATAACTTGAATAAACCTCCAAAGCCCGCCGAGCGATATGTCCCCTTTTCACCTTCTCTTGGAATGACAAGGCAACTTTCTCATTTCCGTTTATATCCTTATATGTATAACCACCATCAATAATATCTTTAATACCAGGAACAAAACTATTAAAGTCATTATTTGCCAAGAAAGACAAACCTTTAGGAAGAGAAATATTAAGAAGATATGGGTCCTCTTCATTATCAAATGTTTTCTTAGGGTTAAGAATTCCTACTCCAACTAAAGGTGCACCTTTTTCACCATTGTACAAACCCTCCATTGCGGCTAATTTCATCGGTTGAACTTTAGAAACAAGAGCTGCAGAACTATGCCCTGTAACTGTCAATAAGACAATAGAGACCAAACCAAATATTGAGGCATATCTAATACTTTTATTTGCAAATTTATGATCTCTATTTTTAAGAAGGTACCACGCAGAAATACCTATAACAACTATTGCTGCAAGTAGAAAGCCACTCATAACAGAGTGAGAAAACTTATTCAATGTCATAGGTGAGAAAACTATAGACCAGAAATCTACCATCTCACTCCTACCAGTTGCAGGATTAAATTCTGTCCCGATAGGATATTGCATCCATGAGTTGGCTGCTAAAATCCAATATGCAGAAAGATTTGTACCAAGAGCTGTTAGCCAAGTAGAAGCTAAATGGAAACCTTTACTAACTTTTTCCCAGCCAAAATACATTACTGCAAAAAATGTTGTCTCCATAAAGAATGCAAAGATCCCCTCAATTGCTAAAGGAGCACCAAATATATCTCCTACAAACCATGAATAATTACTCCAGTTAGTACCAAATTCAAACTCTAAAATTATACCTGTG
>CAMNNS010000133.1 GCA_946545765.1 uncultured Bacteroidales bacterium
AGAGAACCGCCGTTTATCACTCGGTCATAAACAATTAGAAGATAATCCTTGGGATACATTTGAGACAATATTTACAGTTGGTTCTATCCATAATGGTACTATTGTTTCTGTGAACGATAAAGGTGGTGCTACTATCTCTTTAGAGTATGGCATTGAAGGTTTTGTACCTACAAAAGGTCTTGTGAAAGAGGATGGTACAACTGCAAAAGTTGATGAGAAATTAGATTTTAAAGTTGTTGAATTTAACAAGACAGCAAAGAAAATAGTCCTTTCTCATACAAAAATAGCAGAGGATATTAAGAAAGCAGAGGCAGGCGAAGTAGCTAAAGAAAAGAATGCTGAGGCAGAAAGTACAAAGAAAGCTATTAAGAAAGTAAAAGCAAGTGTAGAGAAAACTACATTAGGTGATATTTCTGAATTGGCAGATCTTAAGAAAGAGATGGATAAAGATACTAAAACTGAATAGTTTAGCATCAAATGGATTTTTATTTAACGACATTAGGGGTAGCATCTGCTCGCCCTACGTCTAATAGATATCCAAGCGCTCACTTACTTACTGTAGGTGGGCGTTTATTTTTATTAGATTGTGGAGAAGCTGCACAGATGTTATTAGTTAAGAATAAAGTATCTCTTTTAAAAATAGATAATGTTTTTATCTCTCACCTTCATGGTGATCATATATTTGGTCTATTTGGTTTTATATATAGTGTAGATATGATGGGACGATTGGCACCGCTTCATATTTATGCTCCGCAAGGTTTGGAGGAGATAATAGGTTATATTCAACAGAAATTTGGAAAGCTTAATTATGAAATAGTTTTTCATAAGGTAAATTGCACATCACCCACAGTTATAATGGAGTTTAAAAATTTGTCTATTCTCTCTTTTCCACTCAACCATAGAGTAGAAACTTATGGGTATATCTTTAAAGGTGAATGGCGAAATAATCCCCGTAGTTTTGCTTATTGCTCAGATACGGCACCTTATTCTAAGTTATCAAAATGGTTAGATGGAGTCTCAATGTTATACCACGAAGCGACATATATGTCTGATAACAAACATTTAGCTAAGGTAACTTTTCATTCTATGGCTTCTGATGCGGCAAAATTGGCAAGAAAAATATCGGCAAAATCTTTAATATTAGGACATTTCTCATCGCGATACAAAGATTTAAACCCTTTATTAGAAGAGGCAAAAAATATATTCCCTAACTCGTTTTTAGCAAAAGAGGGTACAAAATTTGATGTACTTTAACCAACTTTTATCAATTGGTTATGAAAAATAATATTAAAGGCATTTTAATTTCCCTTCTGCTATTTAGTAGTCTGAGTGCAATGGGGCAGAGTTATATGGCATCTCCAAGAGTTCGAGAGTCAATGAGTTATAACTCAAATGCTCTAAATTTATATACATCAAAAATTAAACAAGCGTTGTACTTTATCTATAATGGGTATGTTGATAGTGTTAAGTTAGATGAATTGGCTCAAACAGCTGTAACTAAGATGATTCAAGAACTTGACCCTCATTCTACTTATATATCCGCCAAAGAGATTAAAGAGATGGAAGAACCACTTTTAGGAAAGTTTGAAGGTATTGGCGTTGAATATGCTATAATAGCAGATACTCTTACTATCCAAAGTGTTATCTTAGGCGGACCATCAGATAAAGTAGGTTTAAAGGCGGGGGATAAAATTAATCGAGTAAATGGGGAGGTTATAAGTGGGGCAGATCTAACAGCTACTAAAGCGATTAAATATTTAAGGGGGCCTAAAGGTTCTAAAGTATCAATTGGGTATATCAGAAGAGGTGAGCCAGAAAGAGAAGTTGTAATTACTCGTGATGTAATCTCGACAAATACTGTTGATTGTGCTTACCAAATTTCAGATGGAATTCTATATACAAGAATCAGCAGGTTTGGTGCTCAAACTTATCAAGAGTTAATGTCTGCAGTTTATAGATTTCAAGGTCAAAATGAATTAAAAGGTTTGATATTAGATTTAAGAGGAAATGGAGGGGGATATTTATCTGCTGCTCAGAAAATTGTAAATGAATTTTTAAATAGAGGAGAGTTGATTTTATATATAGAAGGTAGGTCAATTAAAAGAGTTAATGATATTGCAGACGGGACAGGAAGACTTAAAAATATCAATGTTGCTGTTTTGATAGATGAAGGTTCTGCTTCTGCAAGTGAGATTGTTGCAGGTGCTATTCAAGATTGGGATAGGGGAGTTATAATTGGTCGTCGATCTTTTGGTAAAGGACTTGTTCAACAACAATATCCTTTAGCAGATGGTTCTGCTATAAGGGTAACAATTGCCAGGTACCACACACCAAGTGGTAGGGTAATCCAATCTCCTTATTCTAAGGGTAATTCAACAGAGTATTATCAAAATGTAATGCGTCGTTATCTCTCAGATGAGAGATTTAATAAAGATAGTATAAAGGTCAACGATTCTTTAAAATTTAAAACTTTAAGGTTAAAAAGAGATGTGTATGGAGGAGGTGGTATTATTCCTGATATATTTATACCATTAGATACATCTTATTACTCAAATAGTTATATTAAATCGGTTAATAGTGGCAACCTCTCTGAATTTGTAGGAATTTGGGCAGATAATCATAGAGAAGAATATACAAAAAAATATGGGACTTTTGCAGGTGATAGTTATACTAAAGGTTTAGTATTTGATAAATTCTGTAATGATTTCGTTGTTACTAAAGAATATCTTGATTCATTCTTGCAATATTGTTCAACAAAAGATAATAAATACACACAAGAGGATTTAGAAAAATCAAAAGATGTTATTATCAGTAATCTAAAGGGATTGATTATAAGGAATCTATATGGATTAGACTATTATCTTAGATATATAAATAAAACAGATAAGGAGGTTCTTACTGCAGTAGAGGAACTTACTAAATAATATTTATTACTTATCGATAACTCCACTCCCGATAAGTTCTAAATTGTTCTCATCATACCAAGCGGCAAATTGTCCGGGTGTGATACTACGTTGGGCTTGTTTAAATTTTATAAACAGCCCATTTTTTGTTTTATATAGTGTGGCTTCTTGAAGTTTTTGACGGTATCTGATTCTAACCAAATAGTCTCTACTCTCTCCATTTATCATTTTTATATCGCTTCTAACCCAGTGTATATCTGAATCTTTTATACAGAGAGCCTCTCGGTATAAGCCCGGGTGATTTTGCCCTTCACCCACATATATTGTGTTATTATTTATATCTGTAGAGATTATGAATATAGAATTCTTATGTCCGCCAATATTTAATCCATGCCTTTGTCCTAATGTATAGTATTGCACACCAATATGTTTGCCAATTACTTTGCCATCAGATTCGTTGTAAGTAATTGGGATAGATTTTATTAGTAACTCTTTCTCTTCAGGATTTTCTGTAGTTTTATATATTTCTGAATCTTTAATCTTCTCGATGAAATTATTATTTATTGTAAAGAAATCGCTTTCAAAAATCTCCACAACATTACCCTCTTTTGGTTTAAGTTTTTGTTGTAAAAAAACAGGTAAATCAACTTTACCAACAAAACAAATCCCTTGTGAATCTTTTTTATCGGCAGATGGTAATC
>CAMNNS010000134.1 GCA_946545765.1 uncultured Bacteroidales bacterium
GCAGGTTCTCCTAAAATTACGGACGCTTATGTTACCTATAAACCGGTGAGCGAATTTGGTCTGAAACTTGGGCAATTTAAGAGTCCTCTTGGTTACGAGAACTCTATGCGTAGTCCTGTAGCTTTGGAGTTTGTTAATTATTCTCTTATGTCTCAAAGACTTATAAGAATGAGCGATTTAGATATGAGTGGTCTTTCAACAGCAGGAAGAGATATTGGTATAGATTTGATCGGGAGTGCAGTTGATATGGGTGGGTTCAATCTCATAGATTACGAGATTGCTATTTTGAATGGATACAAACTCAATACTATAGATAATAACAAGAGCAAAGATATTGCAACGAGGCTGATGATTACTCCTGTTAAACCACTCTCTCTTTTCTGTTATTTTCAATGGGGCGAAGGAGCGTATCCCTCTTTTGTAGAGCAAACTCAAACATTTGTCTCTCAAGATACAGATTTGTACAAAAAAATGTATCGTTACGGAGGTGGATTTTCATACAAAGACAAATCTTCCTTTGCAAGATTGGAGTTTATTAACGGAAAGACCGGTCAATTGAAGAGTTGTGGTGGCTATTTTGCAGCTGGTTATACATTTGCAAAAAATTGGACTGTTGCAGGTAGGTTTGATTATTTTGATGCAGATACTCATTCAAGCAAGATATACGAAATCAATTACACAGGTGGTATCTCTTATGCACCATTTGATAATCTTGGTATCAAACTAAACTATACCTATCGTCAAATTCCGGAAGGATTCCGAGATCAGAACAGTATTTATTTACAGTTGGCGGTTAATTTCTAATCGTTATCCTAATAAGAGAGTGCTTTTTTCCTTGTAGTTTGCTTCAAGGAAGGTTCGTTTTGGTGTTTCTTACGCATATTTTTCATAACTTTGGAGGGTTGTTTGTTTTTATTTTGAAAGTCAGATATGATTAAAATTAATTGTTTTATCCCTTTTGTATCTAAGAAACAGGTAGAAAAGACTCAGAAGAGCCTAACCGAAAGTGCTCTTGTAAATAAGGTTGTTTTATTGGATGCCCAAAAAGATCCAATGGCAAAAACTACAACTATTAAAAAAATAGCTGCTAAATCGGATTGCGATTACACTCTAATTTACACCAAACAAACTACTCTAAATCTTGGCTATTTAGCACTTGAAAGGATGGTAGAGATTGCTCAAGCATCGGGAGCGTTAATGGTTTATGCAGACTATTATGCTTTTATGAATGGAGAAAGAAAAAATATTCCTGTAATAGATTATCAATTAGGGAGTTTAAGGAACGATTTTAATTTTGGTTCAGTGGTTTTATACAAGACCTCAGCTCTTAAAGCTGCTGTAAAAAAGATGGATGTAAACTATAAGTTTGCGGGGTTGTATGATTTAAGATTAAAGGTCTCTCAACTCGGAAAATTAGTCCATATCAATGAGTTTTTGTATTCAGAGATAGAGGAGGATACGAGAAAAACAGGGGAGAAACTTTTTGATTATGTAGATCCTAAAAATAGGGAGGTGCAGGTAGAAATGGAGAAGGCTTGCAGTGCCCATTTAAAAGATGTAGGAGGATATTTAGAACCAATATTTCCAAAGGTCTCTTTTAATTCTCAAAAATTTGAGTATGAGGCCTCTGTAGTAATACCGGTGCTTAATAGAGTTAAGACAATTAAAGATGCAATAAAGAGTGCTCTTTCTCAAAAGACCAATTTTAAATTTAACGTTATTGTTGTTGAAAATGGCCCTCGTTGTCACTCGTGGGATGGTACAACTGAAGCTATAAAATCTATTAAAGATAAGAGACTTGTTCATGTTATCCCGACAAGAAAAGATATAGGTGTTGGAGGGGCTTGGAACTTGGCTATGAATCATCCTAAATGTGGGAAATTTGTAGTTCAGTTAGATTCTGATGATATTTATAGCGGAACCGATACATTACAAAAGATAGTAGATGCTTTTTATGAGCAAAATTGTGCTATGGTCATTGGTTCTTATATGCTTACAGATATAAATCTAAAAATGTTGCCTCCAGGTAAGGTAGATCACAAGGAGTGGACCCCTGATAATGGTAGAAATAATGCTTTGCGTATAAATGGTTTAGGTGCTCCAAGAGCTTTCTTTACCCCTGTGTTGAGAAAGATAATGTTCCCTAATGTAAATTATGGTGAAGATTATGCTGTGGGTCTTGCAATTTCTCGCAACTATCAGATAGGTAGAATATATGATGTTCTGTATAATTGCAGAAGGCATGATGAGAATTCAGATGCATCATTAAGTATTGAGAAAGAGAATCTTAATAACTTATATAAAGATAGGATTCGTACTTGGGAATTAGAGGCTCGTATCGCGATGAATTCTAAAAACAAAAAGAGAGCTTCTTCAAAGGTTAGGAAGGTGGGGAAAAGAGCTAAAAAATAGTTTCTGTTTCCACTATGAAAAATAGTTTTGATAATATAATTCTTAATAAAGCCGCAATAGATAAACTCTTTGAGAAACAACTTGATATATGGGAATTAGCAAGAAATAATTATGCATCCCTTCCAAATATTAAGTACAGAGAGGTTAAGCTTAGAGGTGGCTCTAATAAAGAGGGAGAGGTTGTTGTAAAAATACAGTTTAACCCTCATAGGATTGTATCATCTACTGCCGATATAGATGCTAAGACATTAAATGCTCGTGATTGTTTTTTTTGTAAACAATTTAGACCAAAAGAGCAACTCTCCATAGGATATAAAGGGGTAATTACAGACTATTTAGTTCAGATTAACCCCTATCCTATATTCTCTAAGCATCTGGTAATCCAAAGTATAACCCATTGCAGGCAAGAAATAGATTCAACGCGTGTTGAGGATATGCTTTCTATGGCTCGGTTATTAAAAGATTATGTAATTTTTTATAATGGGCCAAATAGTGGTGCCTCTGTGCCCGACCATTTTCATTTTCAAGCGGGTTTAAAAGGTTTACTCCCTTTAGAGAAAAATTTTTCAACTTTTAAAAAGGAAAAAATCTACGAAAGAGGTCTCCTTTTGAATAATAAAAAACATAACAACACTGCATCTAATAATTTTATAAGGCTTTATACGTTAAGTGATTACACAAATGGTGCTTTTATTATAGAGTCATCATCTAAAAGGGCTGCTATAACAAAGATGGGGGAGATATATTCTGCTTTTGCAGTCGCCTCTAAAAGGGGCAATGGTAAGTTTAGTCCCGATATAATAGTCTCTTCAGATAGTAATCTATTTACAGAGGGTGGGGAGTGGGAGCCTATGATGAATATCCTTTGTTGGTGGGTTGGTAGTGATAAAGGTAATGAAGGATTTTGGAGAATAGCGCTTTTTGCAAGGGGTGAGTTGAGGGCATCTTGTTACTCCGCATCGGGAGAGGATAGAATTATAATATCTCCCGCTTGTGTCGAGATGGCGGGATTATTTATTACCCCTTTAGAGAAAGATTTTGAGAGGGTAATAAGGAGAGATTTAGAGAGAATTTTAGATGATGTATCAGTAGATAAAAACATAGAACTAAAAATATTAAGAATGTTAAGGAAACAACCAGCTGTTAGTGTGGGAATTATCCATGCTCCACAAATTAACTTTATTT
>CAMNNS010000135.1 GCA_946545765.1 uncultured Bacteroidales bacterium
GTTTCTCTTAAAAATATACGACTTTTTTAATAAGAAACGGAATAAGGTCGGGCTTGTTATAATTCCAGTTTTTATCGCAATTATCTCTATTTTTCTAATTAAAAGAATAGAGCCCGATACAGATATTGCTAAATTCTTACCATACGATCAATCCTCTAATAGTAAGGTAATATACTCATATTTAAGAGGCGAAGATAGGGTAGCGATATTGTTTAAAGGGGGTGATATAGAGTATTTGACATCTGCAGCCGATTCGTTTGTTGATAGCTTTGAACAATCAGATATAAAAGGGGTTAAGGAGTCTCAATTTAAAATAGACCCATCAGAGTTTCTAATTAAAGTAGATTTTATTTTAGAGAACTATCCTTATTTTTTACAAGACAAAGATTACTATATGTTAGATTCTCTTTTAGAGAATAATCTGATAGACAAATGTATAAAAGAGGATAAAGAACAATTATTATCTCCCATTAGCGATGGAATAACAGAACTCATAGCCAAGGATCCATTGCATTTTTCTAAAAATGTTTTAAGTAGTTTGTCTCAAGTGACAAATTCTATAAGTTTCAATCTAATTGGAGATTACTTGTTTACAAAAGATAGTTCTGTTTTAATTATGAATTTTAAAACAGAGTATGGAGCAAGTGAGACCCTAAATAACGGTAAATTGCTTAACTCTATAGATTCACTAATTGCCTTTGTTAAAAACGATTATCCATCATTGGAAGTATCTACGATAGGACCAGCACAAATTGCAATAGGAAATCAGAAACAAATAAAAAAAGATTCTATCAAATCTATTTTGGTTGCCATTGTCATTATAATAATGTTGTTATGGTGGCATTTCAAAAAGATAAGAGTTATCATATTTATCTCTCTTCCAGTAGTTTTTGGTATTATTGTCTCCCTTTCATATATGGGGTTGTTTAATGTTAATATCTCTGCAATTGCTTTAATAGCTTGTGCTGTAGTGTTTGGGATAGGGGTAGATTATGCTCTTATGTATCTCTCTCGTCTTAAATGCACTTTAGAGCCAAGAGAAGCCCTCTCTGATGTTGCTTCTCCAATGATTATAGGTAACATAACTACCGTGGGGGCTTTTGCTACTCTTCTTGTTATGAGCTCAGAAGGGATGAGAGATTTTGGTCTTTTTTCTGCAATCGCTCTAATAGGGGCTATTATTTTTGCTCTGATTTTTTTGCCCCATCTTTCAAAAGGGATATTACCTAAGGTTGTAGATAATAACATCGTTGAGAGGAGAAATATTTTTCATAAGTTAGCATCTTTTAGATTTGAGAATATAAAGTATATCTTTTTAATTATCACCCTTTTAACTATTGTTTTTTATATCTTTGGTAAAAGGGTAAAGTTTAGTGGAGATTTTAATGATATAAATTATATGACTCAGCAGCAAAGAGACGACTTAAAATTAATCTCCCTAAATTCCTCTGATACTCTATCAAATCTTTATATTGTCTCATATTCCCCAGATAAAGAGAAATTATTGGAGAATAATGAAACTGCTAAAACAATTGCCAAATCTTTAGACTCAACACATTATATACAAGGCTACACATTTATAACAGATTTCTTACCTTCAAAAATAAAGCAACAATTAGCAATAGAAAGATGGAATAAATGGAAGGAGGCGAATCGCGATAAAATTTTAAAAGAACTTAGTTTAGCTGCTAAAAAATATGGTTTTTCCCCCGATGCCTTTGAAGATTTTAAAACAATTTTAGCAAAAGATTTTAAGGTTGAGGGGAGAGAGTATTTTAGTGATTTATTGAAAGGAGGGTTAGATAGTTATATTTTTTCTTTAGACTCTACTCACTATATTCTCAACACATTACAGGTAAAACTTGATGGAAGAGATTATATATATCAGATATTTAATAATTGTGGGGAGAAAGGGGATAACTCATCTTTTGTTTTTGATTCTATCTCTATGACAAATCAAATGATAGAGCAATTAGAGGAGGATTTTAATTTGTTACTTATTATATGTAGCATTCTTGTATTTCTCTTTTTATGGTTGGCTTTCAGAAGAATAGAATATGCTTTGATTGCCTTTATCCCAATGGTAATCAGTTGGATATGGATTATTGGTATAATGGGTGCCTTTAATATAAACTTTAATATTGTAAGTATAATTTTAGCGACGTTTATTTTTGGTTTAGGCGATGATTACACAATATTTATTGTTGAAGGTTTACATGAAGAGTACAAAACAAAAAAAGAACTGTTATCATCCTACAAAGCAGGTGTAGTGCTGTCATCTATAACGATGTTTGTTGGAGTCGGTTCTATGTCTTTGGCTTCTCATCCCGCCTTATACTCTTTAGGAATAGTTACTGTTATAGGTATGCTCTGTGTTGTAATAATGGCATTCACCTTACCACCAATACTTTTCAGATGGTTAACAACAATAAGCTACAAAGGTGAGCGAGTTCAAAGAGTTGCACCTGTTAGGTTATCAGATATTTGTATTACAATCTATTGTCTGATAATATTTGTTCTCTCATCTATATTATTCAGATTAAAAACTCTTTTCCATTCAAATCAAGTTCTCTATCATAAAGAGTTGAATAGAATAATGCGATATTTTTCAAATCATCTGCCGAGAGTTAAGGTTAATATTCTCTCTCACGATGGTATTAAGAATCAAGGTATAGATAATTCTGTAGAAAAATTCTTTGAGACCCCATCTATAATCATTTGTAATCATCAGTCGCATATTGATTTAATCTATGTGATGGGGTTATCAGAAAAAATAGTTATTGTTACTAACAAATGGGTATATCACTCTCCGATATATTCAGATATAGTTCGCAGGGCACAATTTATCTCAATGGAGGAGGGATATGAGCAATTATCAGATAAAATTGCAGGTGCTGTAGCAAAAGGTTATTCTGTTATTATTTTTCCTGAGGGGACAAGGAGCAGAGACTGCTCTATACAACCATTTAAGAGTGGTGCATTTTATTTAGCAGAGCAATTAAAATTAGACATTCAGCCTATTTTTATTACAGGGGCGGGTAAAGTATTCCCAAAAGGTGAGTTCTTATTAAGAAGAGGTTGTGTAAATATTAGATTTATGCCTCGTATAAAGTCTTTTGAATTAGAAAAATATGGTTCAAGACCACTAAAGGTGGCTCAAAGTTTCTTTAAGTATTATAAAGAACTAAATGGGGAAAAATTATAATTTGTAATAGTATTTTATTTAGACTATTTTTGTGAATACTTGTTTTATAGAGTTAATAATTGCTATCTCTAAAAGAATATGAGAAAAATAGAACGCATTATATATATCTTGGTTTTGTCTACCATTTTATCAATTTATTTAAGTGTCGCTTATGCAAATAGCACCACTATTCTTAGGGATTTATTTTTTTCTAAGAGTGTCCAAAACTATCCCTTTTGGAGTGATAGTGTGAAATATAAGGTAGATAAGCCTGTTAGAATACGATTACAATGGGAACAGAAAAATATAGAACGCTCCTTGAAATGGAGAGATATTCTAATATATAAGCCTATAGACAATAGTCTCTCAAAAAGAAAAGCTATA
>CAMNNS010000136.1 GCA_946545765.1 uncultured Bacteroidales bacterium
TAATCGTTTGCAAAGTAAATGTTTTTATTCCGTATATCGTTATTCTCTCTGCATTTTATCGCTTTTAGTTATTCCTGCCCAACATTGGGCGTTTCGTGCACAAAGATATGAAATAAAACCGAGGACATGATAAATTGCGTTAATCTTCCAAAATCGCTTCGCTTTTGCACTCTTTTTTCTTATATTTGCATAAACTATAAGTGTTATGGGATTTAAGTTTTTTTATCTACCAAAACATAGGGTATTTAACTATCAACCTATGTATTACGACCCCGATAAAGAGAAATTAGAAAGAGGGATAGCTAAGAGAGATTCAGAGGGGAAATATATCCCTGGCTCTATTGTCTCGGGTGGCTTTAGAAGGGTTAAATTTGGGAATCTCCCAAGGAAAGATGGTGCATACACCAAAGGGAGAAGAATAGCAGTATATTTACTACTTGCAGGTATTCTTGCCGCACTATTCTATTTCTCAAAGATGTTCTCTCACATGCTTGCCCTTTTAAAGATTCAGATAGATCCTTAATTACTATTAAAAATGTTAAAAGTCTTACCAGAAAAAATATATAATCTTATTGCTGCTGGGGAAGTCATTGGTAGGCCTGCCTCTGTTGTTAAAGAGTTATTAGAAAACTCTGCCGATGCAGGTGCCACTTCTATAACCCTTATTATCAACGATTACGGGAAAACCCTTATACAAGTGATAGATAATGGCTCTGGTATGGATAGAGAGGAGGCACAATTGTGTTTTCTAAGTCATGCTACATCTAAAATAGAAGAGATAGAAGATATAGAAAAAATCACCACATTTGGATTTAGAGGAGAGGCACTCGCCTCAATAGCAGCGTGTTCAGAGGTAACTTTAAAAACAAGAAAAAGGGGAGAAGATATAGGAACAGAGGTAAAGATTGCATCTTCCAAAATAGAAGAGTGCAAAGTTGTCTCTACCCCACAAGGGTGCAATATTGCGGTAAGAAATCTTTTTTATAATATCCCTGCAAGGAGAAAATTTTTAAAATCAGATAATTGGGAGTATCAACAAATTTTAAATGAATTTATACGAGTAGCATTAACTCGTTTAGAAATAGGGTTTAAACTTATAAGTAACTCCAAAGAGATTTATAATCTTCAGCCCCTTTCAAGCTTAAAACAACGAATTGCTGAATTAAACAATACCTCCCATCTAAAAATTTCTAAAGAACTGATAGATATTTCTGTAGATACCTCTATAGTAAAAATATCGGGTTGTATAGGTACCCCTAATAGTGCAAAAAAGAGACAAAATAATACCCTATTTTTTGCCAACGGAAGGTTTTTCAAAAGCCATATTCTTCATAAAGCGGTAATAAATGGCTATAGCAATATTATACAAGAAGGGTATATCCCCTCTTACTATATATTCTTAGAAGTACCTAATGGTGAATTAGATGTAAACATCAGCCCTTCAAAAACAGAGATAAAGTTTGAGAACGAACAAGCAATATTTCAAATTTTAGAGGCATCTATCAAAGAGTCTATAGGAAAAAATGCTTTTGCCCCAATTATCGATTTTAACACAGATGGGGTTCCACAAGAAATCACATCGGGAGACGGATTTACCCTAACACAGGAGGAGAGAGAGAATTATACTAAGATTGGAATTAGAAAACCTAAAATAGATTACGACCCTCTTTTTAACCCCTTTGAGGAGAGAAAGAGTATTACACCCCACTCTAACTGCACTTTAGAGGAGGGGACAACCCCTATTTACAAAGAGAATAATAAGTTCTTGATAATAGATAATAATACTATAGCTTTTGTAGATTCTCAAACAAATTCAGTAAATATTTTAAATATTACAAGAGCCAAGGAGAGAATTTTTTACGAGCAATATTTAAAATCTATCTATCAGTCAAATGTTGCTATTCAACAAGAACTATTCCCTACTACCTTAACACTAAATGAACCTCTCTATAATATCTTGATAGAGAATAAAGAATATCTTGCAAATATAGGTTTTGAGATTAGAGAATTTGGCAAAAATTGTATTGCTGTAAGTGGCACACCTGCCCATTTTAATGGAGAAAAATTCTCTATAGAAGAGTGTGTAGAAGAGATTGCAGAACAATTATTAGAGGAGAAAAAAGAGATTAAAATAGAGAGCATTGCGTTGAACATAATTAAACATACAAACTTTTCTATGAAGATTGCCCCAACTGCAAAATTTATAGAAGAATTACTATATCAATTAGAGAGTTGTAGCCAAACAAATATCTCACCAAAAGGTGGTTACATTATGTTTGGGATAACTCAGGAAGAGATTAAAAACAGATTGTTATGAGTGGATTTTCAGATACAATAAATAGAATTCCTAAAGGGGTAAAAAATATAATATTTATAAATATTCTCTTTTTTATCGCCACACTTATCAATGAGCAATCAATGATAACAAAATTTGCTCTATACCCTATTGGTTCGCCTCTATTTAGAAGCTATCAATTTATTACACACATGTTTATGCATGGAGGGTTTGCACATATTCTTTTTAATATGTACACTCTTTATCTATTTGGATGCGTTTTAGAATCAATTTGGGGGACAAAAAAATTTATTATCTATTATTTAGTAACAGGCTTAGGAGCAGCAGCTTGCCATCTATTTGTCTCTTATTTAACTATGACAAGTCCCAGAGATTTTTTTATCCCAACAGTTGGAGCCTCGGGTGCTGTTTACGGCCTCTTGCTTGCGTACGGAATGCTTTTCCCAAATAATAGATTAACACTTATTTTTCCTATCCCGATAAATATAAAAGCAAAGTGGTTAGTGATTATATTTGGAGGTTTGGAACTTTTATTTGGGATTCTTCTTATCAACGGGCAGATTGCACATTTTGCCCATTTAGGAGGAATGCTTTTTGGTCTTATCCTCATTCTTATTTGGAAAAAGAACAATAGAATTTACACAGAGTATTAACACATAGATAGTTATAAAAGTGAGCAACAAAAGAACACCCTTACTGTTGGGAATAATATTTAGGATAACACTTATTATTGGGGCATGTTCTCTTCTCCTTTCATACCTATCTGCATACATAGACCCTACAATTTTCTCAATTCCACTTTTTTTTGGGCTATATTTTATCCCGATACTATTTCTCAATATTATACTCCTTTTAATCGCCTTAATTTATAAAAGCAAAAGTGCATGGATTACAATTGTAACAATTCTGCCAGCTATATTATACTCTGAGAGATTCTATAAAATAAATAATGGTAACCAATCAGACTATCAAGGCGATAATATTCGCTTAATGAGCTATAATGTTGGTATGTTTTCCTCATCGCGAGAAGAATTAGAGAGAGAAAAAAATCTTTTAGAGATAGAACAAGAGATACTTAAACAACAACCCGATTTAGTAGCCTTTCAAGAGGTATATCTCCAAAATGAGACCGATATAAAAAATATTCTAAAGGGCTATGAATATAGAACTTACCACCTTT
>CAMNNS010000137.1 GCA_946545765.1 uncultured Bacteroidales bacterium
AACAATTTGAAATAGGCTTTAATAATATCGCGACAAATAACCACCAAAAAACATAATAGCACTGCAAATAATTGCAGTATAATCATTTTAAAGTAGTTTAAAGACTAATTCTTACTGGTTGTTTCTAATTTGAGTTGATGAGATATTTTGTAAAGGGGCATTTTCTAAGTAGATTGCTTTATATTTTTTGCAAATTGTTTTAACTCTGTACCCCTCACGAGGATAGACTATCAATTTATAATTCAAAAGTATATCCTCTCCTTTATACCATTTGTGCATAGATTTAATAGAGTCTGCACCAACAACAATTATAAAATGTGCTTGTGGATATTTTTTTTCAAACTCTTTTAGGGTATTATAAGTATAAAGAGGTTCTTCTAAATGAAACTCAATATCAGAGACTTCTACTTTTTTACATTTCCTATTTTGATTTACTTTAGCAGAGAGTTTTTTATTGAATTCTTTAATCTCTTTTTTTAAATTGATTAATCTTGATTGTGGATTTATTAATATCTCACTATCCTTGAAAGGATTGTGAGGACTTAATACCATAAAAAATCTATCTATTTCACAGTTTAGTACAACATATTCTGCAACAGCTAAGTGTCCAAAATGGAGAGGATTAAATGAACCAAAATAGAGTGCAATATTTGTTGTTTTATTATTCATCGTTTTACAAACAGCTGAATTAGAAGATTAAAGGCAAAATTCTTCAACCAACTTTTCTGCAAAAGAGAAAGAATCTTCTAACTTATCATTAATTAATATTCTATCAAATTGAGAGGCAAACTCTAATTCTTGAGAGGCTTTAGCGATTCTTGTTTTAATAGCCTCCTCTGAATCTGTACCTCTTGCCCTTAACCTTTGCTCCATCACCTCTAATGAAGGTGGTTGAATAAAAACTGAAAGTGCTTGACCTCCAAATATCTTCTTAATATTTACCCCACCCTTTACATCAACATCAAAAAGGATAACATTATTTTTTCTCCAAATTCTTTCTACTTCACTTTTGAGGGTACCATAAAATGAGCCAGGATAAACCTCTTCATACTCAACAAAATCACCATTTGCAACCTTCTCTTTAAACTCGGAAACAGAGAGAAAATAATAATCAACACCATCTACCTCTTTTCCCCTTGGAAGTCGAGATGTAGCAGATATAGAAAACTCTAAGAAATTATATTTTTCTAATAAGTGTCTTACTATTGTTGTTTTGCCAGCACCCGAAGGGGCAGAAAAAATCATAACTTTATTCCTCATTTTCTTCTGCTGATAGTCATGTTCAAAAACTTCTTGAATATCTATAACTGTATTATTTACAAATATTTTCTTATTTACTATTTCTTTAGACATAATTGTGATTTTTGGTTTTACAAATATATCAAAAAAGAATTATATATAGATGAATCCGAATAATAAGATATTTGTTAAATGCATGATTAAAAATGTACAACAAACATAGAAAAGTAAAAAATGTTAAGTTTTGAGGGAATATAGATTAGCAATAACAGAGTTTTTCAAAATAGAGCCTAAAGGAAATATAAATCTATTTCATCAGCTTATAAAATAGAGCCGATAAAGATTTACTAATCTTCTGAATATTAAATAAATAATCTTATCGGGATAAAATTCTCAAATCTATTTCTTTATTTATAATAAAAAATATAACTTTGTAAAAGGATAAATAATCTTACCCCTTAAAGAAAAATAGGGAGAATTATTATCAATTAAGTGATTTATTAACAGATTATATCAAATACTTAAATATAAATAATTTTAATATGGTATCGTTCAAAGATTTAGGTTTAGTAAACACTCGCGATATGTTTGCTAAAGCAATTAAAGGAGGGTACGCAATTCCTGCCTTTAATTTTAATAATATGGAACAGTTGCAAGCTATTATTCAAGCAGCAGCTGAAAAAAAATCTCCAGTTATTTTACAAGTTTCTAAAGGGGCTCGTAGTTATGCCAATCAAACTCTCCTAAGATATATGGCAGAGGGGGCAGTTGAGTATGCTAAAGAACTTGGCTGGGAGAATCCTCAAATAGCTCTCCATTTAGATCACGGAGATAGTTTTGAACTTTGTAAATCTTGTGTAGATCTTGGCTTCTCTTCTGTAATGATAGATGGTTCGGCTCTCCCTTATGATGAGAATGTAGCTCTTACAGCTAAAGTTGTGGAATATGCCCATAAATACGATGTAACAGTTGAGGCAGAACTTGGAGTATTAGCAGGGGTAGAGGATGAGGTATCTGCTGAGGAATCTCATTATACTCGTCCAGAAGAAGTTATAGATTTTACAAGTAAGACAGGTTGTGATTCATTAGCAATCTCTATTGGCACTTCTCATGGAGCTTATAAATTTAAACCCGAACAGTGTACAAGAGATCCTAAGACAGGTCTTCTTGTTCCCCCTCCATTAGCTTTTGATGTATTAGAGGAGATAGAGAAAAAATTACCCGGATTCCCTATTGTTCTTCATGGTTCTTCTTCTGTACCACAAGAATATGTCGAGATTATAAATAACAATGGCGGAAAACTCCCTGATGCTGTCGGTATTCCAGAAGATCAATTAAGAAGAGCTTCTAAATCTGCAGTTTGTAAGATAAATATAGATTCAGATTCTCGCCTTGCGATGACAGCAGCTGTTAGAAAAGTATTTAATGAGAAACCGGGAGAATTTGATCCAAGAAAATATCTTGGTCCTGCAAGAGATGAAATGAAAAAACTCTATGCTCACAAGATTACAGATGTACTTGGTTCTGACAATAAAGCACTATAAACTACAATTAAACCATTGATAAAAGAAATTTTTTGACAAATTGTCATATTTTCTCCCATAATATATCAGTGGCACAAAAATAGCAATTCTAATTGCCGGTTACATAAAGCAGTAAGCTTTGTAGCCGGTAATTTATTTTAATTAGAAAACAAAAAAGGAGAAAAATATTATGGGAAAAATTATTGGTATTGACTTAGGCACAACAAATAGTTGTGTCTCTGTTATGGAAGGCAATGAGCCAACCGTTATAATTAATAGCGAGGGGAAAAGAACCACCCCTTCTATTGTAGCTTTTACAGAAAATGGTGAAAGAAAAATCGGAGATCCTGCTAAAAGGCAAGCAATTACAAATCCGACAAACACTATCTACTCTATTAAAAGATTTATGGGTGAGACATACGACAGGGTTCAAAAAGAGATAGAGAGAGTTCCTTATAAAGTAGCTAAAGGTGATAATAATACACCAAGAATAGATATAAATGGTAGGTTATACTCACCTCAAGAGATTTCTGCAATGGTACTTCAAAAAATGAAGAAAACAGCAGAAGATTATCTTGGACAATCAGTTACTGAGGCGGTTATCACAGTACCTGCATATTTTAATGATTCTCAGAGACAAGCAACTAAAGAGGCTGGTGAAATAGCAGGTTTAACAGTAAAAAGAATTATAAATGAACCTACTGCAGCCGCCCT
>CAMNNS010000138.1 GCA_946545765.1 uncultured Bacteroidales bacterium
TATAATATGTTTAGATAAAGCTAATAAAAAGGTTGATGTAAGGGCTTTTAGTAATTCATGGGTAAAAGAGAAAGGGTTGCCTACAATAAGAATAGAGTACAACCCAGCAGTAACTTCATCTTCTAATATCAAAGAACTAATTGCTATCCAAGAAGACCCATACGGTAGAGGTTTGGTTTGGGAACAAAATTTTTATGTGAATAATACAAAGATTCAAGTTGAAGCCCCTATAACTGAGTTTAGTGTAGGGGTAGAGTTTGATACAATTCCACCATATCTATTTATAAACTCAAATGGAGATGGGTACGGAAGATTTGTTATAGATGCTCTCCCTACAAAAGGGCAATATTTAAAGGAGAAAAATATCGTATCGCGATACACTACTCTTATAAACATTTATGAAAACTACCTTATGAAAAGGTTTAAAAATGAGGAAGTTTACGATTTTATAAAATGGGCTGTTACACAGGAAGATAATGAACAAATGATTTCTACTGCTTGCTCTTATATCGGTGAGTTACTTAAAGATAAAGAGGGAGAAGAAGTAATAAAAACCGAAGATGAGCTATACCAAATGGCACTCAATAGTAAGAATAAAATCGTCTCAAAAACTCTGCTGAAGATACTTATTGCCAATGCAAAAAGCGATAGTGTTTTAGAGAAATTATACAAGATTTGGTTAGAGAGAAACAATAATATTCTTGGGGAGCGAGATTATATTAACCTTAGTTACAACTTGGCAATTGCCATGCCTGATAAATGGCGAGAAATTATTAGTTTACAAAGAGATAGAATAAAGAATGAAGATTTATTAAAAGAGTTTGATTTTATATGCAGAGCTTGTACTCCCGATACATTACAACTTAAAGAGTTATTTTATGGATTGTTAGATAAAAATAATCGAGTGCAAGAGCCTTGGGCTGCAAAAACTTTATCTCTTTTAAATACAAGTAGCAGAGAACCTTGGAACAATATATTCATAAAACCGGGGTTAGACAGTTTATTAGAGATAGAAAAAAGTAGTGGAATTTTCTTCCCGACAGATTGGCTTTCTGCACTATTATCGGGACATAAAAGTAACGATGCATATCTTATTATTAAAGAGTTTGCAAAAGGGATAGAAAAAGACAAATCATACCCTATTGCGTTAAAAAACAAATTATTACAACAATCATTTTATTTGTACAATAAATATCGAGATTAACTCAAATACAATAATATTATGAGAATTATTTTAACTGTTATCATTATTGCTCTGTATTCAATTGGAAATGTAGCAATATCAGAGACACTTACTCAGCCTAAAGTTGAGAAAAAGAAAAAAGTTTTAGTAATTGGGGCGCACCCCGACGATCCCGAGAGTGGTTGTGGAGGGACTATTATACTTCTTAAAGAGAAAGGTTACGATGTTATGTGTGTCTATCTTACAAGAGGAGAGGGGGGAATACCTGGTAAAAGTGCCCAAGAAACTGCAGCAATCAGGACAAAAGAGAGCGAAGAGGCGTGCAGAATAATGGGTGTAAGACATAGATTCTTAACACAGATAGATGGTGCTACAGAGATTAATAAAGAGAGATATGATGAGATGTTACAACTTATTACTGACGAAAATCCCGATATAGTTTTTACCCATTGGCCTATTGATGGGCATAGAGATCATAGAATTTGTAGTTTATTAGTTTACGATTCTTGGAGAAGAAGTGGATATAATTTTGATTTGTATTATTATGAAGTTATGACAGGGACTCAGACTCAAATGTTTACCCCAACAATCTATGTAGATATTTCTAAAACAGCAGAGAAAAAAGCTAAAGCCTCCTATGCTCATAAAAGCCAATTTATAGAGCAAGATGTGGATGTATTAAAACTTTGGCATATCCCGATGGAAAAATTTAGAGGTTTAGAGTATAAAACTTCTGCTGCAGAGGCTTTTATCAAACAGACTAAACCTACAGAGATAACAGACATTTTCTAATACAAAAAGTAAGAACTCCCTTTTATTTAAGATAGAACTCTATATTATTTAAATAATTATCTCTACTTTAAAGGATTGTGCTTACTTAGTATATGGAGTGTTAAACAGAACCCCGAAAGTCATTTGACTTTCGGGGTTCTGTTCTCTTTTTATTGAGTTTTTTTGATTATTCTGCAGCCGGAGCTTCTGCCTCTGTCTTAGGAGCTTCTACTTCAGCCTTTGAAGCTTCAGCCTCTGTCTTAGGGGTTGCTTTCTTACGGCTTCTTCTTGTAGTTGCTTTCTTTTCTGCCCCTTCTTTCTTTGTAGCTGGAGCTGTATTCTCATTGAAATCAACTAATTCCATATAAGCCATATCTGCAGCGTCACCAACTCTGAAATGTGTCTTAACTATTCTTGTATATCCGCCAGGACGATCAGCAATCTTTGGAGCGATAACTCTAAACAACTCCGATACAGCCTCTTTTTGCTTCAAATAGCTGAACACAAGCCTACGATTTGGTGTTGTGTCATTCTTACTCTTTGTAATAAGTGGCTCAACATAAACTCTCAAAGCTTTTGCTTTTGCAAGTGTTGTCTCTATATGTTTATGAAGTATAAGCGATGAAGCCATATTTGCTAACATAGCCTTACGATGTCCACTCTTACGTCCAAGATGATTTAGTTTCTTATTGTGTCTCATTTCTTCTTACTTTTTATCAATGTTATATCTGGAAATATCCATACCAAAAGATAGATTATATTTATCTATTAGAGACTCTATTTCTGTTAATGATTTCTTACCAAAATTCCTAAACTTCATAAGTTCTGCCTTGTGGTGAGAAACCAAATCAGCAAATGTATCTATCTCTGCGGCTTTTAAGCAGTTAAGTGCTCTTACCGATAAATCCATATCTGCAAGTCTCTTCATTAGAAGTTGTCTCATTCTTAATGTCTCTTCATCTAATTCTCCTGTTTCCCCCTCTTTTATTTGCTCAAACGACATTTTATCATCTGAGAATAGAGAGAAGTGATATATAAGAATTTTAGCAGCCTCCTCTAAAGCCTTTTTTGGTTGAATAGAACCATCTGTTGTAATCTCTATATTTAAACTCTCATAGTCTGTTTTTTGAGCGATACGACAAGGTGCCACTGTATATTTAACATTAACTATTGGGGTAAATATAGAATCTATTGCTATTGTCCCTATAGGTGCGCCCTCAACTTTGTTCTCCTCTGCAGGAACCCAACCTCTACCTTTACCAATTGTAAGAGTCATTTTAATTTTTACAGACTCTTCCATAAAGCAAATGTGTTGGTCTGGATTAAGAACGCTAAATGAGGAAAGACATTTAGATATATCCTCTGCTGTAAATTCCTTTTTACCAGAAACATTCACAGTTACTACCTCTCCCTCTTCAGATTCTATCTCTCTTTTAAATCTTATTTTTTTAAGATTAAGAATAATATCTATAACCCCTTCTATTACGCCTTTGAT
>CAMNNS010000139.1 GCA_946545765.1 uncultured Bacteroidales bacterium
TCATGCAGAACAAAGTATAGAGTTTGCAAAAGCCATCCAAGACCAATTTATTAAAGGTCCTATTAGGTATAGTAGAGGTGTTAAGCAAGCCGGTTTTCTTGTATTATGGAAAACTACAATGCCTTCTGTTTTAACCGAATTAGGTTTTATTTCCAATAAGAATGATCTAAAAATTTTAACATCGGAAAGTGGTCAGAAACAACTTGCTTTAAGACTTTTGGATGCATTTGTAAATTATAAAAATCGTTATGAAAGAGATTATAGTGGGGAGAATATTGCCTCTAAAGATGCGAATCAAGAAAAAGATTCTCTAAATAGCATAAAAGAAAAAGAGCTGATAGAGGTTGTGTCAGAGTTAGATAAAGATGCAAAAAATAAAGAGGAGATTGTATCGGGACAAGATAAAGAGATTCAAGAAGATAAAGTTGTATATCATATTCAGATACTCTCTGTTAGTAGAGAACTAAAACAAAATGAAAGAGACTTAAAAGGGGAGTCGGCTAAGAATTATATAGTTGAAAATGGCTTATATAAGTATTATGTCGGTGAGTATTCATCTAAACAAGATGCATTAAATAATTTAGCCGATGTAAGGAAAAAATTTAAAGGAGCCTTTGTGATTGGTGTACAAAATGGTAAGATTGTATTTAGATAATATTATCTTTGGGCAAATTTTTGATTATGAAAATGAGTAACAGACAAAAAATAGGGTTATTTGTAATATTGGTTTTAGTAGTATTATTTTTTGCACTTAATTTTTTAAGAGGTTCAGGATTCTTTTCAAGTAGTGGAAAATACTATACTTATTTGTCTAATGTTGAGGGTATTATCAAAACCTCACCTGTTTATATAAAAGGTCTTAAAGTGGGTATTATAGAGGATATAAAATTAGATCCTATAAAAGATAGTTTTTTAGTTAAGATAAGTGTAAAAAGAGAGTATCTCCTACCAATAGATTCAAAAACAGAGGTCTATAGTTCTGATATTCTTGGAGGTAAAGCAATACGTATTAACGTGGGCAACTCTTCTTATCATGCTAAATCTGGAGATACATTAAAAGGGGAAAATGTCCCAGATTTAATCTCTCTTTTAGCAAGCAATGTTGGACCTCTTAAAGATAAGGTGGAGAATGCTTTAGATAAATTTAATATAACACTGGAAAGTATCAATTCAATTTTAGATACAACTTCTCAATTAAGATTAAAAAGTTCTATCTCTAATTTAAATAAAACACTATTTAATCTTCAGCAAATATCTTCAGATATTAAAGAGGCCTCTCCTGAGCTTAAACAAATTTTAGCAAACTTAAATTCGCTCTCAACTTCATTAGCAGATCCACAAGGTGATTTGGTAAATGTAATATCTAACTTAAATGCTTTATCCAAAAAATTGAGTTCGCTTGAGTTGAATAATATGGTTGAACAGATAAATAATTTGCTCCAAAAGGTACAAAATCCATCCTCAACAACAGGTAAACTTTTGACCTCTGATAGTTTACATAAAGAGATAGAAAATTTGATTGTTGAGATAAACAATCTGATAAAAAAAATTGAACAAAATCCTAAAAAATTTTTAAGGATAAGTGTTTTCTAATTTTTTTAAAAAATTTTCCCCCGTTTGGTTCTATTATAAGAGGGTTTTTTATTGTAAAAAACTAAAAATTAGTGCATTATAAATCTTTACTTTTTTTTGTGCTGATTTTTAACCACTTAAAAATTTTCTTAAAAAAACAATACTTGCAGATATTTTTTTATAACTTTTTTTTAACCATTTTTGTTATCCGAAATCAAAAATAACCTAATACTTTTTTTGAACAGATAATTTAATGGGAGAAGTTAATTGCATAGAAATTTGGAACCAATGTTTGAGTATAATTCGCAACAATGTAAGTAAGGCAATTTATGATTCATGGTTTGCACCAACTAAAGCTCTCTCTCTTGTTGATGATACCTTAACAATTGAAGTCCCTTCCGATGAACATATGCGTCATCTGGAAGATTCTTTAATAAATATATTAGGTTCTTCTATAAAGAGGGTGATTGGCAAAAACGCAAAACTTAGTTATGTTGTAAATGTTTTACCAGATGTTAGAGTTTCTTATCAACATCAAGATTTGGTTATTTCCGAAAATCCCGAGGTACAATTTCCTACACCTCCAAGAGATCCGATGAATCCTTTTATTATTCCCGGATTAAGGAAATTAAGGATACCAACTCAGCTGAATCCAAAATATACTTTAGATAATTTTATAGAAGGTAGTTGTAATAGGTTGGCAAGAAGTGCTGCAGAGAGTGTTGCTAAATCTCCCGGCAATACCCCTTTTAATCCTATATACATATATGGTGGTTCTGGTCTTGGTAAAACCCATTTAGCTCAAGCGATAGGGAACAAAATAAAAGAATTGTTCCCAAGTAAAGTAGTCTTGTATATAAGTGCGCATACATTTAAAACTCAATATATGGACGCTGTGAACAGAGAGTTTAGTTCGCAGCAAAATGCTGTAAATCAGAAGAATAAACTTACTGATTTTCTCCATTTTTATCAATTGATAGATGTGCTTATTGTAGATGATGTTCAAGAGTTTGCCGGTGTTCCTGGAACTCAGAACGCATTTTTTCATGTCTTTAATTATTTGCATCAATCGGGACATCAGTTAATTTTAACATCAGATTGTCCTCCAAGTTCTATGCAGGGTTTAGATAATAGATTGTTATCGCGATTTAAATGGGGCTTACATGCAGAGTTATTATCGCCTGATTTTGAAACAAGATTAAAACTATTCAAAATTAAGAGTTTAGCAGAGGGGATAGAGTTATCTGATGAGGTGATAGAATATTTGGCAACAAAGGTAACCGGAAGTGTAAGAGAGATAGAGGGGACATTAGCCTCTTTTATGGCACACTCTACAATTTTAAAAGAGGATATTACAATAGATTTAGCAAAAAAAGTAACAGATCAAATAGTAGCAACAGAATCTAAAGAGTTATCGGTAGAGAAAATTAGAGATGCAGTATGCAACTATTTTAAAGTTAGTCAAGAAGATATAGTGTCTAAGGTTAGAAAGAGAGAGATAGTTCAGGCAAGGCAAATTACAATGTATCTTGTTAGAAAGCTAACTAAAACTTCATTTGCTTCTATCGGGAGTCAAATGGGAGGAAAAGATCATGCTACAGTTTTACACGCATGTAATGCTGTTCAAGATTTAATAGATACAGATAAAGAGATAAGACGCTCTGTACAAGAGTTAAAACATCAATTATCTCCTAATGTTTAATACATAGGATAATAATTTTTAAAGCTGATATAATTATGAATACCAATCAAATTTTAGATATT
>CAMNNS010000140.1 GCA_946545765.1 uncultured Bacteroidales bacterium
TAAGCACATTAACCTTAAACTATTCCTTGGAAACCCATAAAAGCAAGAGCGAGTCAACCTGCTGTTATGAAAGCTATTGGTGTGCCTTTTAGAGGTTTAGGAATGTCCAATAATTCCATTTGTTCTCTGATACCTGCAAACAATATTATAGCTACTCCAAAACCAACTGCTAATGACATAGAATAGACAACACTCTCTGCAAGATTCATCATTGCAGGTTCACCACCAAAGGTAAACTCTTTTTGCACTACTATAAGGGCTGCTCCTAACACAGCACAATTGGTAGTAATAAGAGGGAGAAATATTCCAAGAGCCTGGTACAATGTTGGATTTATCTTCTTTAAAATAATCTCTACCATCTGAACCAATGCCGCTATAACTAATATGAATACTATTGTTTGCATAAAAGTTATATCCATTTTCTCACCAAACCATGTGTTTATTAAAACATAATTCTGGATTAGGTATGTTACTAATGTTGCAAGCCCCATGACTAAAACGAGTGCCAATGACATTCCAAATGCTGTAGAAACTTTCTTACTTACACCAAAGAATGGACATATCCCTAAAAATTGAGAAAGTACAACATTGTTTACAAATATCGCAGATATAATTATTAGTAAATATTGCATAATTTCCTGTTTTTATAATTTATTACAAATTCTTTTTTAATTCTTGCCCTCTTTTAATTTGTTAAAGAGCAACATCAAATATCCTAATACGATGAATGCACCTGGAGCAAGAACAAATAATAACATACCATCTGAATCAAATATCTTATAATCAAACAACGATAAGTTTCCTAAAAATTCTCTTACTAATCCTATTAAAGTTAGTGCTATAGTGAAACCCAATCCTATCCCTATCCCATCTAATGCACTCTCTAAAATATTATGTTTACTTGCAAAAGCTTCTGCTCTTCCCAACACAATACAATTGACAACAATCAAAGGGATGAATATTCCAAGTGTCTCATATAGAGATGGAACAAACGCTTGCATCAAGAACTGCACTAAAGTAACAAATGCCGCAATCACAACTATATAAGATGGTATTCTCACCTTATTCGGGATAAGGGGAGCAAGTAAAGAGATCACCATATTAGAACAAATAAGAACTACCATTGTGGCAAAGCCCATTCCCATTCCGTTTATAGCTGAGGTAGTGGTTGCCAATGTCGGACACATTCCCAATATTAAAACAAACGTTGGGTTCTCTTTTATAATTCCGTTTAATATTATTTTAAGTTTACTCATGATAGACATTTTTATTGATTAGAGATATTCTCAAAAACAGAAGCTGCTATTTCTATTGCATCACAATAAGCTCTTGAGGTAATGGTAGATGCTGTTATGGCATCTATATCTCCTCCGTCTTTTTTAACCGCAATCTTTAAACTTCCGTTTACTATATTCTTACCATTCCATTGTTGAATAAACAAACTTGAATTATCTGTAATTTTTGCCCCTAAGCCCGGGGTCTCTGCGTGAGAGATAACAGATGTGTTATAGATTGTCCCATCGGGAGTGAGACCAACCATAATTGTAAAAGGACCACCAAATCCTTTTGTTGTTGTACTCTCTATAGCATATCCAACAATTTGTGAATCTTTCTTGGCTATATAAACTTTATTTGTTTTATCTGGTTCTGAAGCATTTGGGGCAACAGATATTATCT
Source organism: uncultured Bacteroidales bacterium (assembly GCA_946545765.1). Taxonomy (GTDB): domain Bacteria; phylum Bacteroidota; class Bacteroidia; order Bacteroidales; family UBA932; genus Egerieousia. Next base: position 1,678 of record CAMNNS010000140.1, read on the forward strand.
CCTCAGAAGGGTTGTTGTCAAACTCTGGGACTACAGCCTCAATAGCTTTATTTATTTTCTCTATGTTAGCTTTTTGAATTGGCTCCTTGGTAATAGAGTAAACTACAGCTACTGCTGCACTTGCAAATAAACAGACAAGTGTTAAGACTAATGCCATGTTTAGTAATGAAGATTTCTTTGCCATATTAACTGTGCGCCCCCTTCGCAAATCGTTTAGGTTTAATTTTATTTAAAAGAGGAACTGTAGCATTCATTATGAGAATAGCAAAAGATACCCCCTCGGGATAAGCCCCAAATTCCCTTATTAGTACCGTTATAACACCTATTCCCAACCCAAAAATAATTTGTCCCCACATTGTCATTGGAGAGGTTACATAATCTGTTGCCATAAAAAAGGCTCCTAACAATAAACCACCACCAAGTACATTAAATAGTGGATCTGTAAATTTTGAAGGGTCTGAAAGCCAAAGAATTCCAGAAAAAATAGCCACGCTTAAAATTACAGATAAAGATATATAAGGTTTTATAACTCTTCTAATTAGTAAATATATAAAGCCCAACAAAAGAGCAATAGCAGAAATTTCTCCACTACTTCCCCCCATTCTTGCAAATAAAAGTTGAGTGTATGAAAGATTTTGATTGCTCATAATATCTTGTAAAGAAGCCCCTTGAGCAAGTTGCTCTTTAACAAAGGCTAATGGTGTTGCTCCCGATGTAGCATCTAAAGCACTTGTTATCTCAGGGGCGTTTCCAAATATATATCCCCCCTCAGGTGCATGGAATGCTGTTCCTGTCATAAAAACAGGAAAAGAGACAAGTAGTATAACTCGGGCAACAATAGCAGGATTAAAGAAGTTTTGACCTAATCCACCAAAAGAGATTTTTGCTATTCCTATTGCAACTATTGCACCTATCAAAATTAACCACCATGGTGAACACACTGGAAGATTTAAAGCAATTAAAACTCCTGTCACAACAGCGGATAAATCTCCGATTGTACTCTTACCTTTTAGTAAAAATTTTTGGATTAAATACTCTATGGCAACGCAAGAGAAAACACTTACTAAAACCAAATGTATAGCACTAAGTCCAAAAAAATAGATAGAGACCAAAACCGCAGGCATTAAGGCAATTATAACATCGCCCATTAGTCGCGATGTGTTCTCTTTGCCATGAATATGCGGAGATGGTGAAACAATTAGTTTATTCATATGTTAAATTTTTTATTTATCTACTTAATTAACTCTTTACCTCGGGTTTTGGGCGAGATCTCATTATTTTTAAAACTGTGGCCTTGCTCTGCCTTATTGTATCTAACAATGGTATATATGCAGGACATGTAAATTGACAACATCCACACTCAATACAATCATAAATATAGTGTTGTTCCAGTTCTTCCACTCTTGCTAATCTCCCCAACTTATTCAATAAATAAGGCTCAAGACCCATAGGGCAAGCAGAAATACATTTGCCACAACGGATACAATTACTCTCCTCTTTTCTTTTTGTCTGTTCCTTGGTAAGATATAAAATAGAGGAAGTCCCTTTTAATGTTGGGGCATCAAAATTCACAACAGCCTTAC
>CAMNNS010000141.1 GCA_946545765.1 uncultured Bacteroidales bacterium
TTCTATGAGAATATCGTTTTAAATATACATTATTTATTTGCTAATCAAGATTAAAAGATTGATTGTAAATTAGTTTTGCCTATAGAGGTTAGATAAATGTTCTATTTTTGATTGTAAAAAAAAGTGAGAGATTTGTTTATTGTCTCTCACTGATTTCTTCTTTATTAGAATTTTGTTCTATGGAACCTTCTCTCAAATTCTTTGATTAGTTCATCTCTGAATTTAGGGTGTGCAATGTTTATCAACATTCTTGCCCTCTCTTTTAAAGTTGCACCTTTTAAGTGGGCTATACCGTACTCTGTAACAACATAATCAACATCATCTCTTGGGGTTGTAATTCCAGCTCCCTCTGTTAAATATGCTTTAATACGAGAAAGTTCACCATTCTTTGCTGTAGAAGGAAATGCAAGAATTGCTTTACCGCCTTTACTCCAAGCTGCTCCCCTTATAAAATCTACCTGTCCTCCAGTTCCGCTAAATACTTTTAAACCAATTGTTTCAGCAGTTGATTGCCCTTGCAAATCCATTTCTAACGCAGAGTTGATAGAGACAAAATTATCCATTTGTGAAATAGTACGAGGATCATTGCAATAGTTTACTGGATACATTTCTACATCGGGATTATTATTGACAAAGTCGTATAACTTCTTAGAACCCATTAAGAAACCACTAACAAGTTTCCCACGATGAATGTTTTTCTTAGAGTTATTTATAACCCCTTTCTCTACCAATTCTACTACTCCGTCAGAGAACATTTCTGTGTGAATGCCAAGGTCTTTCTTGTTTCCTAAGAAATGTAAAACCGCATCGGGAATAGCACCAATACCAAGTTGAAGAGTTGAACCGTCCTCTATAAGTGAGGCACAATATTCTCCAATTTTTTCCTCTACAGGGCCAATTTTAGGGAGAGGAAGTTCAAACATTGGTTTAGATGTCCTAACGATGTAATCTATTTTAGATATGTGGATTAAACAATCTCCGTGTCCCAAAAATGGCATTTGATCGTTCATCTCAGCGATAACCATTTTTGCTCTGTCTGTTGCAGGTTTTGTGTAATCTACAGAGATACCGAAGCTACAATATCCCTCTTCGTTTGGTGTAGATACAGTTATAAGTGCTACATCTACAGGATATTTGGTATCAAACCATTTAGGAATCTCGTGATAATAATAAGGGAAGAAATCTCCTCTGTCATCGTTTAAACCTTCTCTTGTATTACCTGCAGCAAAATTGGTTATATGTCTAAAATGTCCATAACCTTCTGGTTGCATATATACTGCAGGGTGAAGAGTTACCATGTGATAAAGGTTAACATCTTTTAGTCTATCTTTTTGAGCCATCATGGCTTCTGGAATGTATTGAGGTGCAGCAGCTGCGTGACCAACAACAACATTGTCTCCACTTTTAATTTTAGAAGCTGCTACCTCGGCAGTAACAATCCTCTCTTTAAATTCTTCTAACCAATTATTCATAGAATTTATATTTTATTTAACTTTTTATTTAAAATTTTTAAGTCAAAGACTTAAAGAGGCTCAAAAGTATAAAAAACTATCATAATTAGTACACTTTATTTAGAAATTATTTAAAAGAGTTTATAATTTTAAGAAAATAAGAAGTCAAACGAGTACCTGCATTAAATATTTGTCAAGCTTGATGTTTTTTTGCACTGTAAAGGTAGCAGTTTGAGTTGAGTTTAAGATGAATTATGTTAGATTTCTTTAATTTATCAGATAACCACATAAGTATTTTAGTGCTTATTTTAAGTTTTGAGCTAAGTATTTTACGAGCATCTGTAAAAAATGTCAAATGATTGTAAAGTGTAGTATTTGAGGTTTCTGCAATCTCTTTAGCACTCTTTATATAGAAAAACATAGTTGCTGCTTTGTTGCCCGTTCTGCGAACAAAGTAATTTGCCATTTTAAGTCCAAATTTATCTGTGGCATCAAAAACTATCTCTCCTTTAGGAAATATCTCTTTTACCTTATTGATAAAGAGTAAAAATTCATCGCGATGGAAGTATTGAAATACTCCTGATGCTACCATAAGCGTTGGTAGTGAGGGATCTTCAATTATTTTCGCCCAATCAAGATTATTTATATTGTCCTCTATTAGAAAATCATTTTCTCCTTCACCGATAACTTCTTTGCGTTGTTCTATAACTTTTGGGAAATCAAGTTCATAAAACTTATAATCTGCACTCACCTGTAAGTTTTGTTTTACTCTGTGGTACATTGTGTCAAATCCTGCACCAAGATTAATAATATTGCATTTTTTTGACTGAGAAATAAAAGTCAAGACAATTTTATCGAGATTATAATACCTTGCAGCAGAGGCTATTATTTCATACTCTTTCTGCATCATTTTTTTTGCTACATCAGGAATATTATCTTCTAAATCCAAACTTTTTTGGCAATAGAAATACTCTGGAAATTTTTTTGATACAGCTATTCTGGCTACAAGAGGAATATACAATGTATCAGCTACACCTGATAATTGTTGATTGATTGTTTGGGAGTTATTTGTGCTATTTTCCATAACTTTTTTTACAAAATTATATATACAAAAACTTTCAATCAATACCGACTTTTGGTTATTTTCAAATTGAGAAATACCCGTTGTGCATTATTCAAAAGAAATTGATTTAATCGAATTGATGTTTCTTCCCAATATCATATTAATATACTGCAAACAAGTTAGTGACAATATTTTAGAAACCAATCGCACCCTAAATCCATTAAATCTTTTTGCATAATTCCTTCTTATCATAAACTGGTCGCAAAGTTGTGAAAACAAATCAAGCTGATATTGTCTGCTGATGTAGCCTTTTGTTATAGACACTTCTTTCTATCCGCCCTTCCACACTGACATGAAGGTGGCGGAATAGATTGTTTTCTGAGTCAAAACCACTGCATTCTGTAGCAAGGCTTAGTGCAATGACTTCGATGTCACTCATTTGAGGTTTCCTTTTTTGATGTAAAAAATTATCATTTTCAGTCATTTGCTTGATTATGTCAAGAATTTTTTCGTACTTTGCTGTAAAGTTATTCATATTATTCAGCTATTTAATTGCCTGAGCAACAGTTAAATATACGAATTTTATTCGGAATATGAATAACTTTCTTTAAAAAAAATTATTAATACACAACGGGTTAAACTAAATAATATGATACGGAATCGTACTTGGCTTGCCTTTGCCAATAGAAAAAGGTGTCGTCATGCTGA
>CAMNNS010000142.1 GCA_946545765.1 uncultured Bacteroidales bacterium
TTTAAACCCTATTGATGTAGGTGGTGATGCATTAGAGTTAGCTCTTAATGCATTTATGAAAGCTTCAGAAATAAATCCTACAAATAAAGACTTAGTTCATCCTTTAAATGTTACTTATCAAACATCTTGGGATGCTGCAATGTCTTATAATGTATTGAGTGAATTTTCAAAATCATCAAAAGCTTTTGAGAATTGTTATAAGTTAAGATCTTTCCCTGTATTTGGACCAGCAGACAGTATAGCTAACAAAGCCCTTTATTATGCTGGTTTGACTGCTACTTTGGCAAAAGATACAGAAAGATCTATTGAATTATTAAACAAATGTAGAGGAATCTACGAAACAGGTGAATTATATGCTCTTCTTTCAGAAAATTATAAAATAGCTGGTGATACTGTAAAGGCTATAGAAATTCTAAAAGAAGGATTTACTAAATATCCCGCAAGTCAAGAAATTTTAGTTGGTCTCATAAATATCTATATAGACAGAAAAGAGAAGCCAGAACAAGTAATTGAAATGTTGCATGAGGCTCAAAAGAACGATCCTAATAATGCAAGTTTATATTATGTTGAGGGTAATGTGTATAAGGAGATAAAGAATTATGACAAAGCTATTGAGATGTTCCGCAAAGCATCTGAGATTAGCCCTGACTCTCCTATCCCTTACTATAATGAGGGTGCTACACTTTACGAGATAGCTCTTGAATTACAACAACAGGCAGATAATGAAGAAGATGATAATAAATACAATAATCTTTTGTTGCAAAGGGATGATTGCTTAAAGAGATGTATTGAACCATTTGAAAAAGCATTTTTAAAAGGTGATGCAGTAATTAAGCTAAATTGTGCTGAGTATTTAAAAGCTATCTATTTTAGATTTATAGATGAGGCTCCAGAGAATAAAGCTAATTACGAAAAGTATGTAAAATACGCAGAAGAAAATGCTGATGCAGAATAGTAATTAGAGAAAATTAAAAATGGGTACCAAATTTTTGGTGCCCATTTTTTTTATCTACTATATCCTCTTTTATATGGATTCCCCTCATAAAAATTTATAAAGGCGTGAATAGCAGTTCTTGTCCCACCTGGGGTAGGGTAGTCTCCAGTAAAGTACCAGTCCCCTGTATTATTAGGACATGCCTTATGCAAATTTTCAACAGTTTGGAAAATAACTTTAATTTTGCAATTCAAATTTTCTGGTGTAACTAATTCTGCTATCTTTTTTGAGATCTCTTCTTCTGTAAATGGGGCATATATCTCTTTTACATAGTTTGGTATAACACCTTTATTATCTGATGTAGAGACAAAATCTTCTAAAGGTCTTTCGGCAGCCTTTTTACATTTTTGATATACATCTTCCAATAGAGCATCCATCTTTCTCTCTTTTAGTAATGCTACGGCTGCATTAAAAGCAATAAATTCTCCCAAACGGCTCATATCTATACCATAACAATCGGGGAATTTAATTTGTGGAGAAGAGGAAATAATGATAATTTCTTTTGGTTCTAATCTGCTTAGTATCTTGATAATACTTTGTTTAAGTGTTGTTCCTCTTACGATACTATCGTCTATAACGGCAATTGTATCTTTTTTAGGGATAATAGAGTTATATGTAATATCATAGACATGGGCAGCCATATCATTTCTACTTGTCCCTTCTGCTATAAAAGTTCTCATTTTTATATCTTTTATAGCCAATTTTTCACTCCTTATATTATGGGATAAAATTTGTTCTATCTCATTACTAATTACCGATTTATCTTTCTCTTCCGATGTAATTTTTATTATTCGTTGAAGTTTTTGTTTGTTTAGATATTGTTGTAAACCCTCTATCATACCATAATAAGCCACCTCTGCAGTATTTGGGATAAAAGAGAATACAGTATCGTCCAATTCACCACTCTCCTTAATTATTTGATCACATAATAGCTTCCCTAATTTTTTTCTCTCTTGATAAATCTCTCCATCTGATCCTCTTGAGAAATAAATTCTTTCAAAGGCACAAGGTCTTGGATTTAATGGTTTTAAAAGGGCAGTAATTGCTGTTCTCCCATCGCGATGAATAGTAATAGCCTCTCCTGCTCCAAGTTCCTTTATAGATTCAAATTTAACATTCATAGCAGTTTGAATAGCTGCTCTTTCTGAAGCTGCAATAATTATTTCATCATCAATGTAATAAAAACAAGGTCTTATACCCCACCTGTCTCTAAAGACAAAACTTTCTCCGCTGCCTGTTGCTCCAACTATACAAAAACCTCCATCCCAATGCTTTACAGAATCTGAAATAACACTCTCAATATCTATATTATCCTCGATTTTTTTATTTAGTTCTTCTCCTCTGAATCCTTCTGCCTTAAACTTTTTATATAAATCTGAGTGCTTTTCATCTAACTCTGCCCCCATTTGTTCAAGAATTAAAAATGTATCGGCATCACTCCTTGGATGTTGACCTTGAGAGGTTAGTAGCGATATTAATTCTGGTTGATTAGTTATATTAAAGTTACCGGCAATGCATAAATTCCTATTTCTCCAATTGTTTCTTCTCAAAAAAGGATGGACATAGGACATACCACTTCTTCCAGTAGTACTATATCTTAAATGGCCAATATAAACATCTCCGATATATGGTAAATCTTGTGGTTCTAAATTATTCTTTTTACCACTCTCTATCTCTTTTTGAACATTGGCAAAACATTCAGATATAGCGGTATTCCCCAATGCTCGTTCTCTAAATATATATTCATTTCCCGACTTTGAGTTAATCTTAACACAAGCTAATCCTGCCCCTTCTTGCCCTCTATTGTGTTGTTTCTCCATCATAAGATACAACTTATTTAGACCATACGAATATGTCCCATATTTCTCTTGATAATAAGAGGTGGGTTTTAATAATCGGATTAGGACAATTCCACATTCATGCTTGATTTGTTCGCTCATAGACGTTGTTATTAGATATTACAAATGTACTTTTTTTTCTTAACTTTGACAGAAATATTTTAATTAGTTAATAAACAAAATATAAACAATATATGGATATAAAGGTTTTAGAGATAGCAAAGCAATGGTTGCAAAGCGAGTATGATGAACAGACAAGAATTGAGGTTCAAAAAATGATAGATGGAGATCCCAAACTTTTAGAAGATGCTTTTTATAAGAATCTTGAATTTGGAACAGGTGGTTTGAGAGGAATTATGGGGGTTGGAACTAACAGAA
>CAMNNS010000143.1 GCA_946545765.1 uncultured Bacteroidales bacterium
CAGAGTTTATATCAAGAGGGGGAAAAGAGGTGGTTTGTGTGGAGATGAATAAAAGTAATGCTTCATTCATAAGTAAGATGTTGCGTTCTTTATCTATTAAAAGTGTAAAAGTTGTCCACTGCAACGTATTTGATTTTTTAAATATATGTAGCCGAGAGTTTGATTTTATATTTGCAGATCCTCCTTACGCTTTAGATGGTTTTGAGGCTCTCCCCGATAAAATTTTGAGTAAAACTTATGGGAACAAAAATTATATCCTCTCACGAGATGGATATTTGATACTTGAGCACCCTGCAGATTACAATTTTTCTGCCCATTGTAATTTTGTAAAGGAGAAAAAATATGGCAATGTCCATTTCAGTTTTTTCTCTTTGAAATAGAGTCAAATACATATTTTGGGACATCCAAAAATGATACTTTTTACCAATTTCTTAAAAATATCTCATAATCAATATTCTGCGTGTATTATTATTATTATTATTATTATTATTATTGAAAAATTATTACTTTTGTGCGTTAAATTGAATCTACATATTGGACGTAGGAATAATACTCGGAGCCTCACGAAGAAGTTAGAGTTATATAGTGTTTTCCTATTTTATTCTAAGAGATAAAAAATAAAATATATACAATTATGGAACAAAAGAAATTATCTTATTCAAATCCTATCATACTTGGAGAATATTTTTGTTTGTATGATAGTGTCTTAGCCTCGTCTCATGAAGGCTATGGTAATGGTGGAGATTTATTTGATGGTGGCGGTAGTGGTAACGAAGGCTATGGCGATGGTGGTGGATTATTTGGTGGTGGTAGCGGTCATGAAGATTTGTGGGATGATGATAATCTGTTTTAATAATATATTTTAAAGTAATTGGATATTAAGAAATTATTAATTTATAAATAACAAAGCGATGAAAAAAATTTTATTGTTATTGGCTTTATTCTCATTAGTTGCACTATTTGTATCGTGTAATAAAGAGGATGTAACAAAGCCTATCGAAATTGAGGAAATAGTTCCCCCTACCTCTCCTATAACCTTTATAGGCTACACAGAGCAAGGTGATGATAGTAAGACGGTCTTACACTCGGATTATTCTAAGGTTAAGTGGTGTGGCAGTGAGAGTATAAACATTTTTTATCAGGGAAAATCATATCAGTTTACCTCTCCGAATTTAGCTACCCCACAAGACTATACCAATTTTAGTGGCACTATTCCTGGAGTAAGTGATGTAACTTCGTTAACAGAAAATGCTTATGCACTTTATCCTTACAATCCAGCAGCTACTATTAATACAACTGATAATAAGATTAAAACATTTTTGCCTAATGTTCAAACTGCTAAAGTTGGTAGTTTTGATACCCGTTTAGCTATTAGTGTAGGTACAGCAAAGAATGCTACCGATATTCAATTTAAGAATGTATGTTCGGGTGTATATTTTAGTGTTGCTCACTCTGGTATAAAGTCTGTAGTATTAAGAAGCGAGAGTCAAACTCCTTTGGCAGGTGTAATACACATAGATGTGAGCAATAACCCAACTATTAACTTTACGCTTGGTGGTGCATCTGACAATATTATTGTAAAAGCTCCTAACGGCGGAACTTTTACCCCTGGTGAGCGTTATTATATCGTAGTTCTTCCTGGTGAGCATACAGGAATAACTATGGAAGCTTGGACAGATAACAATTACTATGCAAGAGGAGTTAGTCGCTCTATAAAGTTTGAGCGTTCTCAGATGATGAATGCCCTTAAGTTTGATGAAGGCATAGCAGCAACTACAGTTAAGCCTTTTTACTACTATGGTACAGCTAACTGTTTGTTATTAAAACCTACGGAAAACAGCGGTACATTAAATATTGCTGCTTATAAGACTAACAGATTTTTTGAATATACAGGTACTTCTGCAGAGAGTACTATTCCAAGGGCACATCACGCAAGGGTTATTTGGGAAGAGAGTGTAGGTTTTATTACAGGTGTACCTATATCGGGTGATAATATGACAGTGAATAAACGTGCAGGAGTATATGGTAATGCACTTGTTGGTATCTATGATGCTTCAAATAAACTTTTATGGAGTTATCATATCTGGGCACCTGAAGTTGAGCCTACAACATTAAATTATAACAAAACTCTGTCGGGAAATACATACCAAGTATTAGATCTACCAATAGGTGCTACCAAGAAAGTAACAGCAAGCAGTTCTGATGAAGATAAAGCGAAAGGTATTGGTTGCTATTATCAATGGGGACGAAAAGACCCTCTTGGAAGACCACAATCTGTAACTGCTGATGCTATCAAACCAGTCTATGATAAGGACGGTAATCAAATATTATTATCAGCGTACATTACGAGTGCAAGTGATATTAAAACCACTTACACATCTGAGGCTACAGATGGTCCTTTATCTCATTTCATGGCAAGCTATGCTATAACTCATCCAATGGAGTTTATAACAAACGAAGGGGCATGGACTCTTGATGATATTCCGTACCTATGGGGCAACCCATATCGTGCCGACGACTCATTCAGCATCCTTTATGTTTCTAATTCATATAAATCTATTTTTGATCCATCTCCTGAAGGATATAAAGTACCGATGATCGATACTTGGCATAATTTTTCGATATACAGGTCGGATGAAGAGAAGAATATGAATGTAGTTGGAAATGAAAACTTCAATTGGACAAATAGTACTTTTGATAGAGATCACGGTTATAGCTTTTATTATCAAGAGATAGGAAAAGGAGCAACTCATTTCTATCCAAATGGTGGGTTACGAGAAGGTAAATCTGCAAACTTCAAAACAGATCGTTCGGCTTTTTGGGCTAATGGTAGTAGCACCTACTATAATACATGGTTAGCTGCTTCGGCGTTATTTATAAAGGCAGACAGGGTCGTCCCTAACAATACGGGAATTGTACAAGCAGCAGGTGCATTTGTTCTTTGTGTTAAAGAATAAAAGGCTTACATGACTAAAAGTTATATGTTTAGAGATTAATTGGAATAGAGTTCGGCATTGTGCGGGGCTCTATTCTATTTTCAGTTTTATATTGTAGTAAGTATATTATCTTTTGCTACTTGCTTGTAATAGCTTTCTATTATTGTTTAGGTGCTTAGTTTTTTTATGTTGTTTAAGATAATAGAATTAGTCAATCCCTAATATTTTACATATAGTGGCTTGTGCAC
>CAMNNS010000144.1 GCA_946545765.1 uncultured Bacteroidales bacterium
AGTGCCACCAGAAAATATTATGTACGATAATTTTGGAGCATAATAAAATGCTATATCAAACTTCTTAAAGAGAAGCATTGTATTATGATACATTAACCCCGAAAGTTAGAGTAAAAACTTTCGGGGTTAATGTATTTGTAGCCAACATTTATAGAGTAAAAATAGAGTTGTCCACTTATTTGTTGTATTTATTTCTACCACTTGGTGTAAAAACAACATGATTTTTACAATCATTCACAATTGGTTCCATAACCAAAGGATTACTTACGACTGAACCAGAAGAGGGAGGTAGATCAAATTTTGTCTCTTTATCATTTTCTATAAAATCTGCTAATGAATAGGATTCTTTTGCTGTGTATTTAATTCTTTTATAAATCAGCCACCTTCCTTGAACATTATAGTAAGGTTTATTATTTCTCATGCAACTGTCATAAGAGGGTCTCCAAACACCATAACCATAATTCATTCCTCCTTCAAACATACCTGTTCCCATATCTAAATATGTTTGTATTGCAAGGAATGGCCCCCAAGGAGATAAAGATTCCGCAGACTCAAAAGTAAGATTCCATCCCCACCCCAACGGACCATAATCTCTATAAGAGGAGAGAAAATCTTTTAGGTCTGATGGAATAGTACCCATAGATGTAAATGCGTATTCATCAGAGAGCATTCCAAAACCATGACCACCTAATTCGTGTTGCACAATGCTTTCAAAAGATTGAGAAGCATTTCCCAAAGGAATAACAGAAACGGTTTTAATCTCTATACCACCAAATTTGGGTTGCGTTAAATCTGTTGGAATAGAGTGTACAGTACCAGCTCTAATCTCAGCATTACAAATAATCACAAAAGGGGCAAATGTTTGTGCTGCATCTGTATTTAAGCCAGGAATTTTAGCCCACATTTCGTCAACAACATCCATATTACACTCCATCAAAGTTGAATTATTGCCATACTCATCTTTATTCTCCCACATCGCCTCAAACTTTGTCTTTTTGATTTGTCGAACGGGACGTTTGATAGAAATACCTTCCTCCTCAGAATATACCGCCAGTTTATAAATAGTAAAATAATCGCGATACGTTTTATAAGGTTCAATTGCAAATAGAGCTTCAATCGCTCTGTTTATATCCTTATCAAATTTTCCTGTATTATACTCAAACATATTCTCAGTATATCCATCACCAGAAAAGACCAGGGTAATAGGATTAGGCTTAGAACTTTGTTGATATATTGCATATTCTCCATCTGTATATTTTCCTCTCTTTGATGTTACCGTAAATGACCTAATTTCACTCTCAGTTCGTGCTTCGTAAATATCTTCTGCAACAATCTTCCAATAATATTTTACACCCGCTTCTAAAGGGACACGGGTAAACACTCCAGGTTGAGAATATAAACCTTGCTCTATCCAATTCTTCTTATCTTTTGAATATTGTAAAGTATAAAAAACAATGTCGTTATCAGCATCTTTAGATTCCTCCCAATCAAAATATGTATATGGTAGCACTTCTGTAGCATTATCTTTTGGAGCAACCAATTTTGGTGTTGTTGGAGGATTATTAGGATAACATTTTTTTGTAAGTTTAAGAGATGTCTTCGCCGAATTCGTCTGAATAGTTAGCAAATAAGTTTCATCCTCTCTTGAGGTAGTTTTAGTAGTGTTAATACTTAAAGTAGCATCCCCTGTTCCAGACATAGGAGTTACACTAAGCAACCATTTTGGAAACTCTGATATAGTTGATACTCGCCATTGTTCGGTAGAGCTAATCTTGACAGATATTTCTTCGGCTTCCGGACCAAATACGTGTTGAGAAATGTCAAATGATATTAGCCCTGTTTGCTGAGTTATTTTAACTGTCTCAGAAACACCTTTCCCAGAGATAGTTATCTCTGCTTCCCTACTCTGTTTATCACTATTCTTTGAGGCAGAAACAGTTACAACCGTTGATTTATTAGCACTCCCTCTATTTGGGGTAACTTCAAACGAAAACCCCTTAACAGAAATGCTCCAATCTATATTTGAATTTACAGTAAACTGTACAGAACCACCTACACCTGGAATCTCAATAGAATGTGAGGAAACTGTTATCTCCCCTTCTATTTTGTTTTCGGATGTACAAGAATACAAGGAAATAATTATTAGTAATGAAAGTAGTCTAAAAAAAGATTTCATAATAATTCATCAGATAAAAAAGAGGGTGATTGCACAAATACAATAACAATCATCCTCTATAATTTGTTTATTAAATTAAATAATTATTCGTTATCTGGTTCTCCCCACTGATTTGGCTGGAAAGAAATATTAGGAGCTCCTAACCCCGACATATCATTGAAATCAAACTGCACACCTATATCTTCTTTAACATTTACAAATGTAGGAATAGAAGGCTTTGTAGTCTCTTTGAAACCTTTTTCTGCTAACAATTTTAAGATATATGGTGAGCGAGCTACCAAAACATTATCGGCAATAACCATTGCTGCAGAGTAGTATTTCTCATCCATATCATTCATTATTAAAATGTACGGAAACTCTGGTATTTTTGTCTTAATAAACGGCATTGTAGGACCAAATATCTTATCATCTATTCCATCATAATACGATTCTTTCTCATACAGTTTTATGGCTTCTTCTAATGTGAGAGAACCAAAAGTTGTAATAGGGTAAGGGAAATTTACACTTAATGGTGGAACTTCTGTATCCATGTTTTGGAAAGTAAAGTGAATAAACGGTTGCCATGTATCACTATCACCCCAAGGAGCCATTTTAACGTAAGCTACCCTTTTCTTAGAATAATCATAATATACAATACTACCATCATTAGGATCTTTCATCGAAGTATAGATAAACCCAAACTTTTCCAATGCAGATTTTACCGATTTAACAGAAGGCAGACTATTTTTAGAATAGTATATAGCACACTCTTCTAACTTAGATTTTGTAGCTACATCTAACCAATAGCGTACTGTAGGCATTGTTTCATCGTGAGTATCAAAAAAATATACACCTCTATCTTCCGCTGTTTTATCCGTATTCAAAGTATGCCCATGTCTGAGTTCATACAACATAAATAAATCTTTTGGGCAATTCTCGGCTATTAATGGTAGATACAGACCACATTCATCTTCTAAA
>CAMNNS010000145.1 GCA_946545765.1 uncultured Bacteroidales bacterium
CTATCTTTTGCACCAACAAATAAAATTTTGGCATTAGGGAGTTCTTCCTTAATAGCATTGGCAATAGAAATTGCAGGAAAGATGTGACCACCTGTCCCCCCTCCACTTATTATAACTCTTAAATTTTCCATATCCTTTAGTACCCTAATTATATCTGTATAGTTTATTCTTCTTATTTAGTATAATCTATGATTGTTCGTTATCTGTTATATCTGAATCATTACTATCAGAGATATTTTCTACCTCCGTTTTATCCTTTATATTAGCCTTTGCAGTAGCAATTTCTTTTGTTCTACTTATAGATAATATCACCCCAAAAGAGGCGAGTATTATAACCAATGAACTACCACCTAAACTTATTACAGGAAGTGTATGCCCGGTAATAGGGAGTATCCCTACATTTACCATAATATGTAAAAAAGCTTGTAGTGTTATTGCAAAACCAATCCCACCAACAGTTACAGATGAGAATACAGTTTTACACCTTTTAGATAGAGAAACACATCCAAACATTAGCCATATATAGCAGAACATCACAAACAACCCAAGTAATAATCCATATTCTTCTATTATAGTAGAATAGGCAAAATCGGAGTAGGGGTGAGGTAATATAAAGCGTTGTGTACTCTTACCCGGCCCTTTACCAAAAAGTTTTCCCGATTTTACCGCCAGTCTTGCCATATTTTCTTGCAGATTCTCATCTTCTATTTTTTGTATCTCTTCTCTCGTTAATTCTTTTGTATTGTTCTCGTTATCATTAGATTTAAAAAATCTCTCTATTCTTCCGGTTGCGGTATCTAATCTTTTCAAGAAACTTGGGAAGATTAAATGTATCGCGATAAGTAAAACAACAGCAGTAGTGGCTATTAGTATAGTTTTAAAAATGTATGACCACTTTATACCTGTAACAATTAGTATCGTAAAAGTTATTATACAAATGATTAGAGCCATAGATATACTGCCGTAAGCAATTAAGAGTATGACAATTCCAATTGGTACTCCAATTTTAATTAGGTACTCCTTGAAAGTTTCAAGTTTACTCACCTCTATGATTCTTGCTAAATACAATACGACTGTAACTTTTGCAAGTTCAGACGGTTGGAATGTCATACTCCCAAATCTCAAACCCCTCACAGCTCCATTTATTTCTGAACCGAACATTACAGTAGCTAATAAGAAAAATATTGTTACAATCAGCGATGGGGCAGCAAGATACCTGTACCATCTTATTGGAATTTTATAACAAGCGTATAGGGCAACAAACCCTAAGCATGTATATTTTAATTGCCCGAGTAAAATAGAGAAATTGGTAGTATTTCTTTTAAAAGCCAAAGTACTACTTGATGAGTAAATTACTAAAATAGAGACAAGTGTGAGTATAAGCACTATGCTCCAGATGACCTTGTCGCCATGTAACCTACCCAATATTTTCCCAGGTGCATTCTCTATTTTTTCTCTATCTAACATATTGTAAATTGTCTTTATAAATTCCTAACTGCTTCTTTGAATTGTCTTCCTCTATCTTCGTAGTTTTTAAAGAGATCAAAACTTGCACAGCAAGGTGAGAGCAAAACTGTATCTCCCGGTATTGCGAGTTTATAGGCCTCTTCTACAGCTTTTTTTGCACTATCAACATCAATCATTAAATCTACTTTATCTTCAAAATTTTCATGTAATTTTTTATTATCTACCCCAAGGCAAATAATCGCTTTAACTTTATCTTTTACAAAGTTGTATAATGGTGTATAATCATTCCCTTTATCGGTTCCACCCACAATCCAAATAACAGGTGTTTTCATACTCTCTAAAGCATACCAAGCAGAATCTACATTAGTTGCTTTTGAATCATTTATATATTCTACCCCTTTAATAGTTAAAACTTTTTCTAATCTATGCTCAACACCTTGAAAATTCATCAGAGACTCTCTAATAACTTGTTTATCTATGTTTACAACTTTAGCGGCAATGGCGGCTGCCATAGAATTGTACAAATTATGTTTTCCTTGAAGTGCTAATTCGTTGATATACATACTATATTCGTCATCTTTGTAGTTAACGAATAATTTATTGTCGTCTATATATGCCCCTTGCTCTACCTTTTTTTGTTGTGTAAAAGGAAGTTTCTTAGCGGTTAATACAATTTTATCTAATTGTGATGTTGTGATAGGGTCATCTGCACAAAATACAAAACATTCATCTTGAGTTAGATTTTGTATAATCCTAAATTTAGCATCCACATAGTTTTGAATCTTATAATTGTATCTATCTAAATGGTCTGGGGTAATATTGGTTAAAATAGCAATATCTGCTTTAAATGAATACATTCCATCTAACTGAAAACTACTAAGTTCCAATACGTAATAATCAAAATCTTCTGTTGCTACCTGAAAAGCATAACTCTTTCCTATGTTTCCAGCTAAACCTACATTTAATCCGGCATTCTTTAACATGTAGTATATCAGTGAAGTGGTAGTTGTTTTGCCATTGCTTCCGGTAATACAAATCTTCTTTGCTCTATCGTATCTCCCCGCAAATTCAATCTCCGATATAATAGGGATTCTGTTCTCTCTAATAGCTAATACAATCTCATTATTTTCAGGAATCCCTGGACTTTTAATAACTTCGTCTGCACACAGTATAAGTTCTTCTGTATGTCTCCCTTCTTCAAAATTTATATCATATTTCCTTAGAGTTTGTTTATACTCTTGAGATATTTTCCCTTTGTCTGAGAGAAAAACATCAAACCCTTTTAGTTTTGCAAGAACAGCACTACCAATACCGCTCTCAGCACCCCCCAATATTACAATTCTACCTTTGTTCATCTTTATCGTATTTTAAGAGTGATGACAGATATTATACCTAATATAATTGCTATAATCCAGAACCTTACAGTTATTTTTGATTCGGGTATTATATTTTTTGGCCATTGAATTTTTGCATCGGGATTCTCTTTCTGAAAATGGTGATGAAGTGGTGTCATTTTAAAGACTCTAACCCCTTCGCCAAACTTTTTCTTTGTATATTTGAAGTAAAGTCGCTGTATTATGACACTTACACTCTCGATAAAGAAGATCCCGCAAAAAATAGGGATTAGTAACTCTTTTCTAACCATTATTGC
>CAMNNS010000146.1 GCA_946545765.1 uncultured Bacteroidales bacterium
ATAACTTCTCTAACCTCCTTTACACCAGAACTTACTGCAGAAAGGGTAAAAAATGGTCTATCTAATTGTTTTGAGATTATGCGCGCTAAAGATGTTTTGCCAACACCAGGAGGACCCCATAGGATAAATGATGAAATATTACCACTCTCAATCATATTTCTGAGTATTGCACCTTCTCCTACTAAATGCTCTTGACCAACATACTCTTCTAAACTTTTAGGTCTTATTCGCTCTGCCAAAGGGATTACTCTATCCATATCTTTTAATAATTATCAAAAGCAAAGTTAATCTTTTAATAAATACATTGGATATGTAGTTTTAATCTTTATAAAATATTAAATTTGCAAAAAGAGTATCAATCAATATGGAGAGAAATAAATCTTATAATATTTTAGATATTGCTAAAAGGTATTTTTCTGTCTCTAACGAGAAAGATAGCGAAGAGGTAATATACAAATATATAAATCAAGGAATATCTTTTAAAGGTTCCAATTTATGGATTTTGATCTTTGCCATATTCACTGCATCATTAGGTTTGAATGTAAACTCTACAGCTGTAATTATTGGTGCGATGCTTATCTCTCCATTGATGGCACCTATTATAGGTATGGGCTTAGCAGTTGGTACAAACGATTTTGACCTTTTAAAACGCTCTTTAAAAAATTATGGAATATCTACTTTAATAAGTATAACAACAGCTTCTATATACTTCTTATTAACACCTTTTGATGATGCACAAAGTGAACTTCTTGCAAGAACTTCTCCTACTTTATACGATGTAATGATAGCATTTTTTGGAGGTGCTGCAGGTATAGTTGCCATCTCTACAATAGGGGGGAAGACAGGAAATGTTATTCCGGGTGTTGCAATTGCAACAGCCTTGATGCCACCTCTTTGTACTGCAGGATTTGGTATCGGTACAGGAAATTTAAGATACTTTATTGGGGCTGCATATCTCTACTTTATTAATAGCGTTTTTATTGCTCTTGCAACCTATTTAGGTTCACGAATGATGAAATTTAAACACAAGATCTTTATTGATCAAAAGAGATATAAAAGGGTAAGGCAGTACATTTTAGCTCTTGTTATTGTTACAATGGTTCCAGCATTTTTTATGACTATCAGAATTGTAAAGGATTCTATTTTTGAAAGAAGTCTAAAATCTTTTATTAGTTCTAATTTTACTCAAGAGGGGACTCAAATTATTAGTCATGAGGTGAATAAAGCTGATAAAACAATAACATTAGTATCTATAGGTAAACAAATTCCAAACTACAGAATCAGCGATGCGATTGATAATTTAGATAGATACAATCTCAAAAATTATACATTAAATCTGATTCAAGGTTCTCAATCCGATAGTGTAATTTTCTCAAATACTAATATTTCTGATTTTGCATTAACTACTGAAAGGTATAATCGCAAGCTAAATGAGCAAGAATCAAAGATTTCATCTTTGCAGAAAGAGCTTGATAGTTATAAACGATATACAGATTTATCAAAAAGTATCTATTTAGAAGCTAAGACCATATATCCTCAAATAGTATCTCTTGGTCTTTCAAAAGTTATTCAGTTGAGCGATAATGAGAATATTAAAGTTAAAAATAAATCTACAGATAAATCCTCTTTAGTCTCTATAGAAAAGATAATTGTTATTATTCATATCGATGAGAAGCTTTATTTTACTCAAGAAGATAAAGATAAATTTATTAACTGGGTTTCAACAAGATTAGAGAGCAGTAATGTTGAACTGATCATTAGATAGTTTTAATTTATTATAGGTTGATATTCTTCAAATACTCTAATTTGCTTATTTTATCTTGGCATTGCTGCGATTAAGGTATAAATAGTAGAGCTTAATTCTCCTATATTTCTATTTAACATAATATAAATTGTGTAGCAGAAAGTTAAATCTTGATAGAAAGGATTATTATGAAAAAAAAGAGGCTGACAAAAGTCAACCTCTCTCAAAAAACCTAATTTATTTAACTATTTATTGCCGTTATTTGATTCTTTACAATCTTTCTTCTCGCAATCTTTTTTGTTTTCCTTATTTTCTGAGCAATCTTTTTTAGTGCAATTATGTTTATCTCCTTTTTTCTCAGAGCATTCCTTTTTAGCACACTCTTTTTTCTCACCTTTATTTTCACAACAATCTTTCTTTGCAGTTGCTTTTTCTGCTTCTACTTTTTTATCTGCAGTTTTCTTCTCAACTACTTTCTTTTCTGCTTTATAGCCAAATTTCTCAAAAGCTTTGATAAGAGTCTCTTCATTTGTCTTTTCTGCATCATACACAATTGTAACAGCTTGCTGCTCAATATTGGTTTCAATACTTTTTACACCCTTCTCAAAACGCATGTTACCTTTGATTTTATCCTCGCAGCTTGAACATTGCATTTGGGGATTTGTAGTCACTACTAATGTCTTAAAATCTTTTCCATAAACAGCGCATGCCATAAATAGCATCGCCATAATCATCATTGTTCTTTTCATTTTTTTATTTGTTTTTGTTAATAAATAATTTAAAAATATACATTATAATTTACCAAAGTTTACACGAATCCCGATATATCCCATTGCTCCTTGTACTGGCCCCCAAGCTAATGTTGAATCAAATGTAGAACTCCAAGGGTCATGAGCATTAATAATTGGGTTTTTCTGCTTGAAGCCAGTCAAGTTTTCTCCACCAATATAAATAGAGAAATGACGGAACCAACGAGTTACCTGCAAGCTTAATTGCTCATACGAACGGAAACGTTCAGGCCATAGCGGTTTACCTCCTGCATCTACAGCTGGTGTAGGGAGCCTACCACTACCATTCAATTGAAGAGTAGCATCAAATTGCCACAATCCAAGTGGAGTTTTATAAGAAGCTGTCACCAATCCTTTATAAAGACTGGTAAGTGGTTTTGTCATTAATTTTTTTGCATTCCCGTAAGTACTTTTCACCTCATTCAGACGATACGCTGCAGTAAGAGTCATACCTCTAAAGAGCGGATAAGTTGCATCTATTTGAAAAGTATTACTATAAGATTTGCCATTAAGATTATGTATATGTATTATACCACTACTCATTTCATAATCAAGTACTGCTTGCTGT
>CAMNNS010000147.1 GCA_946545765.1 uncultured Bacteroidales bacterium
CTTTTTCATGTGTGACCTTTTAAACTCTACTCTTTGATTAGTAGTTTTAGAAAATTCACCAGTTGGGGTTTTTTCTGTTAAGGTTACTCCACTACCATGAACACCTGGGAGAAGTACTGCATAATATTTATTGCCTTGTATAAAACTTTTACCGTAAGGGGCACAAATCAAAATCTCATATTTAGCATCCCCAGTAGAAGTAACAAGTGGGTCACCTTGTAAAGATACGCTCATATTATCACCTGCTAAGGGTGTAATACCTCCGTTAGACGCTAACTTTACATATCTAACATTGTCATGAGAAACAGTAAACTCAATAACAGAGCAAATATTCTTAAAGAATAACTTTGTAGGGTTATTAGGATCATCTGACTTTCCTATACTTAATAAGGCTGTAGGATCAAAATTCCCACCCGCTTCTGTTGCCATTTGAATAGCGGGAAAACTTAGATTGTCCACTACTTTAGTATTAGCATTATAATTCGCATTAGCATCATATGGGTAAATGGCAACTACATTTTTTAAATCTAAATCGTCAGCTACATAACCAACATTATCTATTGTACCATAAAACTTTGCAACACGGCCTTTATCAGGATTACTACTTGCGAAGTCAGAATTATCACTTGCCACAAATCTGTAACTACTGTTATTATAAAAAACATTGATAGCATCACCTTTTGTCCAATCTATTTGGGTGCCATCGTTTGTCTCATTTCTCCCTCCGATCTGTGTTTTACTATCTGCACCTGGTGCATAACATGTAAAAAACATTAGATCATCTTTTTCTATATCTTCTTGTCTCTTATCCTCTTTGGCACAAGAAAAAAGAAATATGAAGCAGAAAAAAATTAAAATAAAATGTAAATTCTTTTTCATTATCTTTTGTGATTTTATTTATTAATATTCATTTAATTCATTAATCTAAAATAAATCCCCATCATCAAATAAATCCTCATGAGAATCCCCTTTAGAAGAGCCAAAGATATCGTCTCCATCATCAAGACCTTCATGAGAAGAGGCGATAACACCATAATAAACATCTTGATACTCAGTTAGTATCATAGGAGATAAATACTCTAATTTCTCTTTTTTTGTCTTCATATCGTTGTTATTATCTAATTATCTAAATTATTTAAGTTCTTTTACCTCTTCAAAAATAAATGCAAAGAATATCAAAAGTACTATAGACAATACCACAGCTATAATACCAACTATGTTCTTTATCCTCTTTTTACGCTTCCTATGCGAATGACTATGCCTAACCTTTGCCTTTGCCATTACTTTAATAATTTATCGTATAATTTATTATATAATAGTATTTTACAACATCAAGCCACTAACAAATAGATTTAATTTGGCATTTAATTATGAATCTTTAATGTAAATGGCTTAATTTCGGCGACAATTATACGAAAAAATTATTAAACAAACAAATAATTCATCCTATAAAAGTTTTAAAAAAGAATTAAAATTTTCGTTCGCAAACAAACCATTCATATATGCTATGCTAATCCCATAATTAGTAATAGCAATTCCACTATCTATAAAAGGTTTTAGTCTATTTTCAATTTGTTTATTTGTCATCATACACCCTCCACATTGTAGAACTAATGAATAATTATTCTCAGGTATAATATCTAAACCAGATACAAATGTAAAATTTAGCGATTTCCCACTATATTTCTCCATTAACTTTGGTAATTTTACCCTACCAATATCATCACATGACGAGTGATGTGAGCATGACTCTAATATCAAAACTCTATCACCATCAGACAATTTATCTATCTTCTTTACACCTTCTATATATCTTTGGTAATCTCCTTTTAATCTGCTCATTAAAATACTAAAACTCCCAAGAGGAACATCTTTGGGCACCATCTTAGAAACCTTCTCAAAAGCTTGACTATCTGTAATAACAATTTTTCTACCACCATTTATTGTTTTTGCGTCTTTAGTATAGTTGAAATGAGAAACCAATTGTTCTGGTTGTAAAACTACTGCAGTAGCTTTATGGTCTAAAATATCCCTAATTGCCATTACCTGCGGGAGTATCAATCGCCCTGTAGGAGCTTGAGAATCAATTGGACAAACTAAAATAATAGTATCTCCCTCCTTAACAATTCCATCTAAAATAGATTTTATATTTGTTCTATTTAATCGCGATAAGATTTTAACTATCTCATCTAAAATAGTTTGAACGACTTTATCTATTCTATCGGAATCTAAAATTTTTGAAGATAGTGAGATTGGTTTAATATTATAGTTGGATAAAAAATAACCTACTGTATCCTCAGTAATATCCTCTATATCAATCTTATTAAAGACCACAATAAATGGGAGTTTTAACTCATCAAACAGATTTAATAAATCTTTTTCATAAGCAGATATAACATTTGAATCTATCACTAAGATTGCCATATCTACCTCTTTTGCTACTTTTTTAGAAGCCTCAACCCTTTTATTTCCCACCTCTCCTAAATCATCTATCCCGGGGGTATCAATAATATTACAACTCCCTACTCCATATATTTCTACTCTTTTCTTTACGGGATCTGTGGTTGTTCCCGGAGTGGGAGAAACAATCGTAATATTCTGCCCTGTAAGCAAATTCATTAGTGTACTCTTCCCTACATTACGCCTTCCAAATAGACCAATATTTTTTACATCTCCCATTTTTACAATATTAAGATTATACATTAAAAGAGAACTATCCGAATATTTTTATCCAATTGCATTAAAGGGTAAAAAAACAGAATAATTTTGGATACAAATTTAATAGATATTATGAAAGAGCTAAAAACAAAAACTACAGAGTTCCTAAAAGAAAACAGGAAAATTATCATTATTACCATAATTGTAGCCATCGTTGTATGGGTAATTTGGGGTTTTATAGAAAACATAGAAGATTTTAGAGAGGGATATGAGAGAGGATTAAGAAGATAATCCCTGCCCTATTGTAGCCTCACCGGGAATCGAACCCAGATTTGAAGTTTAGGAAACTTCCGTTCTATCCGTTGA
>CAMNNS010000148.1 GCA_946545765.1 uncultured Bacteroidales bacterium
TGAAATGGTAAAGCAAATTAACTATACATTTTAGCTTTTGATATAAGATAGATTAAATTAGATAGAGTGCGATGACACAAAGAGTGCTTTGCAATTACTAATTGAACTTTCATGTAAGAAAGTTTTTATATACTTTTTCATAATTACAAAATAGTAACTACTTTTGCAATAAAGTGTAACATACAAATTAGATAAGATGAAAAGAAAAATTTATCTTTTTGGTTTATTGGTTTTTGCCCTTTTTACTATGGTAAGTTGTAGCAAAACAAAGAGTTATCCTATTCCCGATGCGGTTGTAGCCTCATTTGAGAAAAAATATCCTAATGTAATAGCCCATTGGGGGTGGTCAGGGGGATTGTATAAGGCAGAATTTTATTTTAATGACAGAGATGTAAAAGCTTTGTTTAAGAATAATGGAGAATGGGTAGTAAGTGAAACAGATCTATATGTATCAGATTTTCCTGCAGAGTTGGTAGAAGCGATAACTTTTAAATATCCTTCATACCGTATAGATGATGTAGATTTGATAGAAAGCCCTTCTTTGGAATATTATGTTGTCGAATTAGAAGGTTCAACTCTGAGAGATCTTATTGTTAAAATAACTAAAATGGGTGAGTTTATCGATTGAGCTTTTGCAGATAAAAAAGATTAGCAAAAATTTGCTCTTTTAAATAAAAGTGTTACTTTTGCACTCCAATTTATAGGATAGATGAGCTATTATAAGTGCTAAATGTTAGCCGCTTACTATCAAAAACAATAAAATAGTTTTTATGTACGCAATTGTAGATATTGCAGGTC
This sequence comes from uncultured Bacteroidales bacterium, assembly GCA_946545765.1. Classification (GTDB taxonomy): domain Bacteria; phylum Bacteroidota; class Bacteroidia; order Bacteroidales; family UBA932; genus Egerieousia. The sequence continues at coordinate 799 of CAMNNS010000148.1, forward strand.
AGCAATTTAAAGTAGAAGCAGGTAGAAAAATATATGTACATCGTCTTGCAGATGAGGTAGGTTCTACTGTCTCTTTTGATAAAGTGCTTCTAACAGACAATGGCGGAGTTGTTAATATAGGTACTCCGTATGTTCAAGGTGCAGTTGTTAAAGCTAAGGTTTTAGAGCACCTTAAAGGTAATAAGGTTATCGTTTTCAAGAAAATCCGTCGTAAGGGTTTTGATAAGAAAAATGGTCACCGTCAATACTTAACTAAAATAGAAATTGAATCAATAGCTTAAAGAGATTTTATTATGGCACACAAAAAAGGTGTTGGTAGTTCAAAGAACGGCCGTGAGTCACAAAGTAAAAGATTAGGCCTTAAGATTTTTGGTGGAGCTAAATGTAAAGCTGGAAATATTATTGTTCGCCAAAGAGGGACAGTTCACTATCCTGGGAATAATGTAGGAATGGGCAAAGACCATACTCTTTATGCATTGGTAGATGGTGTTGTAACTTTCCAAGTTAAGGCTAAAGGAAGATCGTATGTATCGGTAACTCCTTACACAAAAGCTGAGAGTTAAAAGGATTGCCGTAAAGGTTGTATAAGAAGCGTCCTTTGTTTTGAAGGGCGCTTTTTGTTTTGTATATTTGTAGCTGAAATGTAAAAAGTTAGTATATGCTCACTTTAAAATTATTAAGAGAACAACCAGAGTTTGTGGTTGAGAGATTGGCAGTTAAAAATTTTGATGCCAAAGAGATAGTAGAGAAAATATTAAAAATAGATGAAGAGAGAAGGGCAACTCAAGCTGCCTTAGATTCAAATTTTTCAGAACAAAACAAGGTGGCAAAAAGTATCGGAGCTTTGATGAAAGAGGGGAAGAAAGAGGAAGCAGAAGAGGCTAAAAAGATTGTCGCTGAGCTTAAAACAGTTTCATCTGAACTCTCTGTAAAGTTAGAAGAGTTAAATAATAAACAGCAGGAATCTTTAGTGCAACTTCCAAATTTGCCCTATAAAGATGTCCCTTTAGGAAAAGGGGCAGAGGATAATGTTGTGGTAAAAGAGGGGGGAAAAAAGAGTACTCTTCCTCCTAATGCAAAGCCTCACTGGGAATTAGCTAAAGATTTAAATATAATAGATTTTGATTTAGGGGTTAAGCTTACAGGGGCAGGTTTCCCTCTCTATGTAGGTAAGGGGGCAAAGATTCAAAGGGCTTTAATCTCATATTTCTTAGATAGGAATACAAAAGCAGGATATACAGAGGTTCAACCCCCTTTAGTAGTTAATGAAAATTCCGCTTTTGCAACAGGGCAATTACCTGATAAAGGTGAGCAGATGTACTATATAGGTTTGGATAATTTTTATCTTATCCCTACGGCAGAGGTTCCTGTTACAAATATTTATCGCGATGTGATACTACAAAAGAAAGATTTTCCTATAAAGATGACTGCTTATACTCAATGCTTTAGAAGAGAGGCGGGCTCCTATGGAAAAGATGTTAGAGGATTAAATAGGTTGCATCAATTTGATAAAGTGGAGATTGTACAACTCTCTTTGCCAGAAAATTCATATAAGGCTTTAGATGAGATGGTTGAACATGTTGAGAGTTTGGTAAAAGAGTTGGGTTTACCATACAGGATACTAAAATTGTGTGGAGGAGATATGAGTTTTACTTCTGCTTTAACTTATGATTTTGAGGTTTATAGCGAGGCTCAAGGCAGATGGTTAGAGGTAAGTTCAGTATCAAATTTTGAGACATTCCAAGCTAATAGATTAAAACTCAGATATAAGGATGCCGAGGGTAAAACACAATTTGCTCATACATTAAACGGTAGTTCGTTGGCACTACCGAGAATTTTAGCCGCATTATTGGAAGACAATCAGTTAGAAGATGGTAGGATAAAAGTGCCTGAATGTTTGAGACCTTTTACTGGATTTGACTACATAGATTGATGAAATCGGAAGAGAACATTATTTTAGGAATAGATCCCGGAACAAGAATTCTTGGTTATGGCATTATCTCCACATTAAAGGATAGAAGAAAACAGGTAAAACTCCTTGATTTTGGGATAGTTAATTTAAAGAATGAGGTTACTCATTTTTTGGTTATGCAGAGAATTTTAATAGAGGTATCTAAACTTATAAGAAAATATAGACCTGATGTTATCGCGATTGAAGCTCCATTTTATGGCAAAAATCCACAAGTAATGTTA
>CAMNNS010000149.1 GCA_946545765.1 uncultured Bacteroidales bacterium
TAAAAGGGGCAGTTGAACCGGGCAAAGTAACCTCTTTAACAAACCCACTAAAAATTGTCCCAACAGGAGATATTATATCCAATTTTATATTCATCTAATAATTTAACTGTTAGCTTGTTCTAATAATTTCTTACCTTTTTCAATAGCTTGCTCAATTGTACCCACATTCATAAAGGCTTGTTCAGGTAAATAATCGCACTCACCATCAAGAATCATCTTAAAGCCTCTAATAGTATCTTTAATATCTACCATAACACCAGGTACGCCTGTAAATTGCTCAGCTACTGCAAAAGGTTGAGACATAAATCTTTGTACCCTACGAGCCCTATTTACGACCAACTTATCCTCCTCAGAAAGTTCTTCCATACCCAAAATAGAAATTATATCTTGCAACTCTTTATTTCTTTGCAAAATCTGTTTAACTCTCTGTGCAACATCATAATGTTCTTGACCAACTATATGCGGATCCAATATTCTCGAGGTAGAAGTTAAAGGATCTACTGCAGGATAAATACCCAAAGAGGCAATTTTTCTACTCAATTCGGTAGTTGCGTCAAGGTGTGAGAATGTTGTTGCAGGAGCTGGATCTGTAAAATCATCAGCAGGAACATAAACTGCTTGTACTGAGGTAATAGAGCCATACTTTGTAGAGGTAATTCTCTCTTGCATAGCCCCCATCTCAGAGGCAAGAGTTGGCTGGTACCCTACAGCAGAAGGCATACGCCCCAATAGGGCTGATACTTCGCTTCCTGCTTGAGTAAATCTAAATATATTATCTATAAATAATAGTATATCATTTTTTTGTCCACTCTCTCTCCCTGCATCTCTAAACGATTCTGCAACTGTTAGTCCAGAAAGAGCAACTGAACTTCTTGCCCCTGGTGGTTCATTCATCTGCCCAAATATCAATGTAGCTTGACTCTTTTCTACCTCTGAATAATCAACTTTAGACAAATCCCATTTCCCCTCGTCCATCCCTTTCTTAAACTCTTCACCATATTTAATAACGCCACTCTCAATCATTTCCCTGAGAAGATCATTACCTTCACGAGTTCTCTCACCAACACCTGCAAAGACAGAAAAACCATTATGCCCTTTTGCAATATTATTTATAAGTTCCATAATCAGAACTGTCTTGCCCACACCTGCTCCACCAAATAGTCCAATCTTTCCCCCTTTACTATACGGCTCAATAAGGTCTATAACTTTAATACCTGTAGGTAATATCTCCTTTACAGTTGTAAGATCTTCAAATTTAGGAGGTTCTCTGTGAATAGGATAAGAACCTGTATAATCTAAACCTTTCATTCCATCTATAGACTCACCGACAACATTCATAAGTCTCCCTTTAATCTGATCTCCAATAGGCATTGAGATAGGTGCTCCAGTTGTTAATACCTCCATATCTCTCATTAATCCATCTGTAGAATCCATTGCAACACAACGCACAGTATCTTCACCAATATGTTGCTGAACCTCAATGATTAATACCTTACCATTTAAATGAATAATTTTTAGTGCTTCATGTATAGATGGGAGAGTTTCACCCTCTTTTAAAGAAAAAGCGACATCGACAACAGGACCAACAATTTGGGATACACGCCCTTTTAATTCTTGCATAATAAGTCTATTTTTCTGTAAATATAGTTAAAATTTAAATCTTATATCAATACCACCTTGTACTCCCCTACCCATTTGTACAAATCCTTTTGACTGACTATCAAAATAAAATAGAGAAAATTTTGAATTAAAAATATTATTAGTCCATAAAGATAGCTCTAAATCATTAGAATAGCCGAAGGAAGAGTTTGTACCCATATTAAAATTAAATGATAATCTTGCATTAACTAACGAATAATAATCTTGGAAGAAATCATTAGACTCTGTAAAATATATTTTTCCCAATCCATTATAACTTGCCCCTATCGATATATTATCTAAACATTTAGATTGTAAGGCAATATTATAAACAGAAGATATATTTAGGGTATTTCTTGGAGAAAAAGGGAGTTTCTTACCAATATAAATATCGTCATGTTTATCAAATTTAGCATCTGTAAAACCATAATTAAGGGCTAATACCCAAGAATTTATATTATCTAAAATATACCCCTTAGCAGAGATTTCAAATCCTTGAGCATGACTCTTACCAGCATTTGAGGTATATCTCCCTAATCCACTTTGTGCAAATCGTGCTATTTGCTGATCTTTAAGATCTGTATAAAACAAAGAGGCATCTAAATGTAATCTATCTTTAAATATAGATATATGTGAACCTATTTCGTAATTTAGAGAAAACTCTGGTTTATATATTATTGCATTATTTATATCTGGATCATTTTCTAATACTCCTCTATTTTTCTGAACATCATTTTGCATATAATCGCTTAACATCTGAATGTTGTAGCCTCCTGCTCTATAACCTTTACTAAATAGAGTATATACATTAGCTTTAATATTATCATTTGAGTCAAAATTATATTTAAGGGCTACCTTAGGTAAAAGAGGATTGTACCTATGCTTTTGATCTCCTTTATACTCAACACTATATCTTCCCTCACCGATCTTAGAACCAAATCTGTAAGATTCATAATCCAAAGAAGTTTGAGTATCATATTTTATAGATACCTCTTCATAATCATATCTTAACCCTACAGTTAGAGACAACCCTTTTAAAGAGAACAAATCGTTAAATATACTTTGATGAAACAATGCTCCAATTTTTGAAGGGGTATAAAACTCAGATGGTATATCCATAAACCTATTCATCAACTGAATTTTAACAGGAGACTGTGCCATAGCATTATCCATAGTATGCTGCAACATCGAGATAAAATCAGAACCAAATGTCATGGGAGCTTTTGTCCTTTGCCAAATATAAAAGGCAGAAATACCATGAGAC
>CAMNNS010000150.1 GCA_946545765.1 uncultured Bacteroidales bacterium
AAAATTATAACTCTCTTGCTCCCTTGCAATACTTGGAGTTGGTTTGATTGCTACCCTAAAAACAATATCGTTACCATTAGAGATTCCTCCATTTATTCCGCCACTATTGTTGGTTAAAGTTTTGCCATCTTTAGAGATATAACAATCATTATTTTGTGACCCCAATAACCTACTTGCTAAAAAGCCATTACCAAACTCTATCCCCTTTATTCCTGGTACAGAAAAAATAAGGTGAGATATTATAGATTCTAAAGAATCAAAGAATGGTTCTCCCATCCCGATAGGTAACTTACCAATAGTACACTCAATAATTGCTCCGACAGAGTCTTTAGCTTCTGCCACTTCATGTATGAGTTTTACCCACTCTTTTTCATTTTTCTGACCACCTATTTCTGTTATTTTAGCGGAAATGTTAATATTATTTAATTTGGTACTAATTAGACTTTTAGCTATTTCTCCTGCCATAACCAAAGGGAGTGTCATTCTACCTGAAGCAATCCCTCCGCCACTACTATAATCCTTACCATATTTAATTCTTCTGACAAAATCTGCATGTGATGGGCGTGGAGTATCTACAAAATTGGAATAATCTTTTGGGATAATATTGTTATTCTCAAAAGAGATTATAATGCTCTCTCCATTAGTGATATAGCATTTGTTATTTTCTCTCAGCCCCTTTTTAATTATAGGGGTATCTTCCTCTTTTCTTGCGGTAGTAGCAATTGATGAGATTGTTGCGAGTTCCCCAAATTTTCTTCTTTTTAAGGCTTTATTAAGAGACTCTTTTTCTATCTCCACTCCCGATGGGATATTATCTATCTGTATGCCAACTTCTTTTGAGTGGCTCTCTCCGGATAGTGTTAATCTAAATGTTTTTCCGAAAGTATTATTCATTTGTTATACAAGTGTTTAAGAAAACTTGGGAATGATTTATTTATACACTCTATATTGTCAATCCACATTTTTTGTTGTTTGTTGTCGTGAGAGAATTGATTGTATATAATGATTGCCATCGCGATACGATGATCATTATGCGAGCTAAACGATGTTGCTTGAAATTCATTTATTTTATTGCTCCCCTTTACCCCTTTAATAATAAAATAATCGCCTTTTACACAAACATTTACCCCTGCACGATGCATTTCGGTTAGAATAGAATCTACCCGATTACTCTCTTTGTTGATGAGTCTGTTTATCCCTTTAATTTTAGTCTCTCCATTACAAAATGATGCAAGTACAACGAGAATTGGAATCAAATCGGGAGTGGTTGTTGCATTATATTTAAAACCCTTTAACACATTGGCACTCAGGGTACAAATTTTAGAGTTACAGGTTTCTATTTTTACCCCACACAAAGATAGAACTTTTATAATCTCCATATCTGGTTGATTGGTGCTGTTATTTTTTGCAAAAAGTTGTAATGGTAGATTTATTCTCTTGCCGTTATTTTTAAAACTTTTTATGGCACAGGCAACTAAAATGTTGGCAGCACTGCTCCAATCGCTCTCAACATTGTAAGAAATATGGTATGGAGTTTTATCTATTTTTGAGTTTTTGAATAAGGTGTAGATAGTTTTTTTACCAGAGACTTTGCTATTTATCTTAAAACCAAAACTCTTTAAGACATTTACAGTTAGATTGATATAATTGTCGCTTACACTATTTACAACCTCAATAGTCCCCCCTTCATTTTTAGATGCAAGGGCTATCAAATAGCCTGTAACATCTTGACTTGTTGTATCTGCTACAATTTGTATTTTTTTTGAATCTACCCCTTTTGTCAGTTTAATTGGTAGATAGGAGCCATTATCGGAAGAAGAACAACTTCCACCATTATTATCAATTATTTTTACAGATTCAGAGAAATCTCTGTTTAAGATACTTCCACACCCATCAATTTTGTAATCTTTAAAATTAACAGAGCAATATGCTAATGTGCAACGGGCGAGTAGTCCACTTTCACCAACATTGTAGTACTTTTTATTGCTTTCTTTTTTTGTGTTATCTTGAATATCAGTAATATACCATTTATGCCCTTTTCTCAAGAGATTTTTCCCCGGAATTAAATTTTTGACTAATTCTAATGCTCGCAAGTTGTCTGAGCAATCGGATATATTTGCAATTTCTCCCGATAAATTTTTTGTAAAACCGCTAATTAAGATAGCCCGTTGTGCTATACTTTTAGAGCCGTCGATACCTATTTTTTCTATATTATGTAGTATTGGAATAGGATATTTTTTGAGGGGAAAAATGAGATTTCTAAATCTCTTATAATCATATTGCCCCGGAGCAGTTTCTAACGATTTTGCATCTGCTTTTGCATATCCCCAAGGTGCTCCGAGAAAAATAGAAGAGGCACGGGAAAATCTTCCGATTTCCCCCATACAAAAGGCTATAAGTTTAGTTTTTGAACTATCATTATGTGCTTTAATTGAGAACTCATTATAGAGTTTAAGTACTCTTGTGCAATCCTCATAACTATTTGCAAATGTGACGATTTTAACAATATCTGACCCACAACGCCTGCACTCTTCTATTTTTGTTTTAAGAAAATCTGTAGTTGGTGTGAAGTGATAGTTGTGATATGATAAAATTATCTTTGGCAGTTGGTTCTTCTTCTTCTTCTTCTTCTGCCTACTTAATTGGTTTGTAATTAGTAGCAGGGCTTCTTTTTTAATTTTGCTATCAATGTCTATCTCTATATATTTAGCATCATTCTCAATAGCACACTTTATAAGGTTTAGGTTAGATTGAGGAGATTTCTTGTTCTCCCTTAAAGTGACAATAACATTAGAATTGAGTTTAAGAAGAGTCTCAAGAGAATTTGAACTTAGCTTGCACAAATCTGTCCGTATCTCACAAAAATCATATTTTGCAAGTAACTCTTTTTGAGTTAATT
>CAMNNS010000151.1 GCA_946545765.1 uncultured Bacteroidales bacterium
TATACCAGTAATTCCATGAGGAACTCCTAAGTTGATAATTCTTTCTTTTTTGCCTTCTTTGCTTCTTATGATAGAAAAATTATAGTGTTCTTTTAAACATTGTTCTATCTCCTTAACAAAATAGTTTGCAGTCCTATTAAAATAGTTCTGTTCTTCTGTCTGAGATAAATAGTACAAAATTCCTAAAGAACCTCTGAAATAATCAAAATTTCGTGCATCTATCATTAGGTATAACTCTTTTTCCAAAACAGTATTTATTTCCTCTATATCCCCCTCTGTAAAAGCACTCTTCATTATATTCTCTTGCCTTGTTAGATTAACTAACCATCCGAACGAAGCGAGACCGAATCCTAATGAGTAATTGTTTATGGGAGAGTCTATTATCTTATTAAAGGTATCTTGGAATAACTTAGCTATCTTTTGATTCGGAGAACTTTTTTGAATATAAAGTAAGGTTGTAAGTTCTCCAATAGTTCCATCTACAATACCCATTTTATTAGGAGACAATTTAGTATTATCTCTAATAATTTCTAATAATATGTGATAATAGTACTCTCCCATAAATTTTCAATTATTATGATTATTCATTATTTCTTCCCTTAGGGTCTTACTATTAATGTTGGGAAGTAACAATCTACTCCATTTTCACCAATAGTGGCAGACGCCTCTTCCCCTACATATATAGGACCCTCATTTTGTTCATCCTTTTCCTTATCGCACTCACAACCTTTAGGGCAATACCACCAACTCCAATCTTTAGAAACGTCATATCCAAAGGCAATGCTTGCAACGGCTAGGCTTGCTACAGCAAGATAAAATTCTATTGTAGTACCAGCAGACTCTTCTCCACCTTTAATGTGGCTCATTTCATACTCATTTAAGTTTACTAATTCTTCTTTAGCAAATGTTAATTTCTTTAAATTTTTACTCATAATACTAAGATTAAAATGTTAATAATTAATTGTCGTTTTATACTATGTTATGATATTAAAGTTTTACTTCTTTATACATTTCACCTCCTTTTTATTTAAACAAATATTATTTATTGAAAACCGATTTTATAGGTTGCCAAAAATGCTCTATTAGTCTCATATCTTCTGTAATAATTTCTGCTATACCATCCATACTTTGAATAAGTGGTAATTCTTTGTTATAGTTGGTTTTAAGACCCTCTGGAAAGAAAATATCTGCTCTGTAATTCCCATTATTATCAGGAACAGCAGATAATCTTGTTATTCTACCTTTTAGCATTCCATATTCCATATAAGGGAATCCATTAAGTTTTACATTCACAGTGGCATTCTCTTTAACTTTACCAAATCCAGCAGTTGGGATACTCATTTTTCCAATGATTTCTATTCCACTGTGAGGTACAACTGTGGCAAGACTTTCTCCATTCACAATTGCTTGATTTTCTGCCCAATAATTAACAAATGTTATCTTACCTTCGGCGGGTGTAGATATTAAATATTCTTCTTTCCAAGTTTTAATCATATTTAACATTTGTTGAGCAAGAACCCTTAGGCTCTCTCCATAGTCTCTTATTTCCTTCTCTTGTTGTATAGAGAGTTCTATTATTTGTTGTTTTGTTTGCATAATGCCAAGTTCTGTGCTCACGATGTTTGCATCTAAATTGGATTTTGTCTCTTGTTTTTGAAGGTTTTGTTGTAATGAACGCTCATATTCTGCAACCGAAATTGTTTTCAAAGAAAAAAGAGTAGAATCTCTCTTTAATGATCTTGAAGCTATGTCCAATTCTTTTTTATATGTACTCCTCTGCTCTTTTAGCAGATTATACTGCTGTAGCCCTTTATTAATTTGTTGTCTTAGTAATTGTTGCTTTTTACCTATATGATTTATATTTTTATAATTCTTGTAGGTTTTGCATATCTTTAAAAACTCAGAAAAAGTGCTTTGCAATTCCCCTAATGTATATACACCGTCTAAGTACTCGCTTTCTATCAAGTCGTCTAAATCAACATCTTCTTCTGTTATTTTTTTAATAAAAATTTCTAACTGCACTATGTCTTTGTATTTGGCACTACTTCTTATAAGTGCAATAGGTTGATTAACAAATACACTATCTCCATCTGCTACAAAAAGAGATTCTATAGTGCCATTGACTCGGGCTATAAGATTAATAGGTGGGGTTGAAGTTGTGATAATAGCGGTGGTTCTTATAAATTGAGGATATTTAATAAAATACGCACTTGCCACAATAAGAGACATTATTAAGAAAATGAGTATTACCCCCCATCTTGTCATCCAATTTGGCACTCTCCATATAAATTGGTTTTCTCTTTTATTAAACTCAATCTCCATATTACAATTACATTTGGTTTTTAATCAATTTATGGTACACATTATTGTTCTTAAATAACTGTTCGTGATTACCTTGCTCTACCACATTCCCATTTTCTAAAACTATTATATTATCTGCATTCCTAATTGTACTTAAACGGTGGGCTACAATAACAACGGTTTTATCTTTAAAAAAACTATTTAGATTCCCCATGATTATATTCTCATTATCTGTATCTAAAGAATTTGTAGCCTCGTCAAATATTATATACTCTGCATTTTTATATACAGCTCTCGCTATTAAAATTCTTTGTTTCTGACCTGTACTTAAACCAATTCCCTCCGCTCCAATTTTAGTAAAATACCCAAGAGGTAAAGAGATAATAAAATCGTGTATATTAGCTACTTTTGCTGCTTGAATTGCTCGTTCTATATTTTGCGAGTTATCAGATATAGCTATATTCCCTAAGATTGTATCGGAGAAGATAAAACTCTCTTGCATAACAGCTCCACATTTATCTCTCCACACTTTTCTATCGTATATATGTAATGGCTGTTTGCCTAAGATAATTTCTCCTTCGGTG
>CAMNNS010000152.1 GCA_946545765.1 uncultured Bacteroidales bacterium
TAAATGCCCTAATGCAAAAGAGAAATTAGAGAATATAAAAGCAAAGTTGATAGAACTTACAAATCAATATGAAAAAGCTGTTAAGATGATAGAGGGTAAAGCCGAGGAATTTGTTGATTTCCACGCAAGAAAACTTTGTGAAATGGCAGCATTCATTATAGAGTCTTATCTACTTCTAATAGATTCACAGCGTTCAGATAGTTTTATAGATTCTGCAGAAATCTTTACAAATAAAACTATATCGTGGAACTTAGAAAGATACTCTTCTATAAAGAATAGTATTGAGAGTGAGTTGGATACATATAAAGCAGTTAAAAAAGATTTAGATATAATCTATCAAGATTAATATATTGATAGATTATTTTTTGTTTGTTTGTTGAGGGGGGAGAGAATAATTATCCCCCCTTTTTAATGATTGATTATGGAAAATTATAAAGTTAAACTCAGTAATATTAAGGCTTTTGCTTTTGATGTAGATGGAGTTCTTACAAATGGGCAAGTTATATGTCATCCCGATAGTGGAGAATTAGTTAGGTCTTATGATGCAAAAGATGGTTTTGGATTAAGAATGGCACTAATGAAAGGGTATATTATTGGGATAATTACAGGCGGTGAAGGAGGTTCTATAGTAAAAAGATTTGTCCCTAATCTTGCTACAGAAGTATTTACTGCATCAAGAGATAAAGTCCCAGTGTTTGAAGAGTTTTGTAAAAAATATAATCTCAAGCCCGAAGAGGTTGCCTATGTCGGTGACGATATTCCCGATATAGGTATCCTCCAAATTTGTGGTCTTGCAGTTTGCCCCGCCGATGCTGTTGAGGAGGTTAAACTTGTTTGTGATTATGTATCTGAATTCCCCGGTGGCAAAGGTTGTGTTAGAAACCTAATTGAGCAAGTGCTTAAAATTCAGGGAAATTTTGACTTCAACCCCGAATATTATAAAACTTGGAGAGAAGTTAAAACAGAAGAGTTTAAAAAACTTTTTTCTAAATAAAAATAATGAATTTATTAAATCAATTAAATAATAAAAAAATTATTTTAGCTTCTACATCTCCAAGGAGAAAAGAGCTTCTTGAACATATCGGGATAAGATTTACCTTGCCATTAAAAGAAGATATTACATACATTGGTGCTGAAGAATACCCTAAAAATACTAATATTAAAGAGGTTGCAGAATTACTTGCATTACAGAAACTCCAAAGATTTAGCAAAACAATAGATAATAATACAATTGTTATTTGTGCAGATACAACTGTTGTTGTAGGGGATAAAATTTTAGGTAAACCAAAAGATTATTCAGAAGGTGTTCAAATGCTTAAAGAATTATCTGGTAAGACCCACTCTGTAATCACCGGGGTTGCCATTAAAGATATTTCCAAAACTTTATCTTTTTCTGATGAATCTTTAGTAGAATTCTATCCTCTATCAGATTCAGACATAGCTTATTATCTTAATAACTATAAACCTTTTGATAAAGCAGGTGCATACGGTATTCAAGAATGGATTGGTGTTATTGGGGTAAAGAAAATTGTAGGTTCTTTTTATAATATTATGGGATTACCAACAGAAAAACTCTATCAAAAACTCTCATCTTTTATATAAAAAATTTTCTTTCAAGATTATTACTTTGTCATCTATCAACTCTCTAAGAATATTAAGGTATTTAGTTGAGTATAATATCCCACCATATTCTTGAATATCTGATATGGTTATTTGTTCTTTGTTATCATTTTTCTTAGATATAAAATCTAATATTTTGTTCTTAATCTCTGAATCGCTAATAGTATTGCTTTTCAACGATAAGCAATAATCACAAATACCACACTCTTTTTTAGAATTTTGCCCAAAATAATCTATCAAATACCTACTTCTGCAAACATTGGTAGATACATATTCAATCATTGCCTCTAATCTCTCTTCTAATTGTTTTTTTCTACTTTTATATCTGTCAATATCTATCTTAAACTCATTCTCTTTTAGTCTATCATAATGTATAATTATAAGAGGAGATATTTTTTGTGGGTAATACTTTATTATACCTTTATTATCAAGTAGTTTTAATTTTTCTACAACATTTGGGACAGAATCGATAGTAGATTTAGCAATGTACTCTTCATTTATAATCACAGACTTTGTAAAGACTCCACTATATAACCTTAAAATAGAATTGATAAAATTTTCTAAAGATTTATCGTTTAGATTAATATTATACAGTTCATCTCTATTTAGAATAAATTTAATTCTTGAAGGATTTAAGATTTGGTCTGTAATTTCCCATAATCCCTCCTGTTGAAGATACTTTAGGGCATAGAAAGTTTTAATTAAATTTATTTTATATACTTGAGCAAATTTCTGTATATCAAAATATTTAACAATTCCTCCTCCCTCACCATAAGCTATATTAAGATATATATATAGTTTCTGATATATCTCAGTCATAAACTCTATAGATGGAAAATTTATAGATAAAATCTCTCTATTTCTTTTAATGTCAGATTTATCCCAAAGCATAATAGCCCAAGAGTTTTCTCCATCTCTTCCGGCTCTTCCGCTCTCTTGAAAATATGATTCTATAGAATCGGGTAAGCCACAGTGAATTACAGCTCTAACATCTGGCTTATCGATACCCATACCAAAAGCATTAGTGGCAACTATAACTCTTACTTTATTATTTATCCAATCTTCTTGTCTGAGATCTCTATCTTTTTTATCTAATCCAGCATGATAAAAGCAAGCAGATATATTGTTATTAACTAATATATTAGAAACATTTTCGCACTCTTTTCTCTCTTTACAATATACAACTATAGAATTCTCTTTTAATTTTCTACATATTCTAATAATATACCCATAC
>CAMNNS010000153.1 GCA_946545765.1 uncultured Bacteroidales bacterium
CATTGAATAAAAATAATAGAAGCAAACTATCTACTTTCACAAAACGAATAATTAAGAAAGGGATAAGGAATGATAAAACAGAGACTTTTAGACAAGGGATAAAAAGATTAAATATATCTTTCCATTTATAATCTACAATCTTAATTACCAATAAAGGTTTTATAAATAGTGCTAAAATCGCATAAAATATCAAACTTGCCCATGAGAGGGTAACAGGAGAATATCCATATTTAAATAGTATATATACTATAGGAAAGGAGATAAAACCTAAAGTTGGAGATAGTAAGGCATTCTCTTTTAATCTACCTTTTGCATAAAGTGCTCTATATAAAGAGGCATCAAAAACTTGAAAAAGACTCTGAATAATAATTATTTGGAGAAAAATTGTTGTATATTCTGGAACCACTTTCAACCAAAGATGTAATAAAGATTCAGCAGTAAAAAAAATAGGGACACACAAAAGTAACATTAAGTAGTAACTATACTTTGTCGTCTCTAACAAAAGCTGTTTTGAACCCTCATAATCTTTCATTGCATATTTTTTCACAATTTGAGGAGTTGTAGCTGTTTGAAAGTTGGTTACAAACTGATTTGCAGCAACATTAACTTGTAAAGAGAGACTCCTTGCAGCTACAATTGCAGGAGAAAAAAACATGTTTAATAAAAGAAGAATCCCTTGATTATTTAAAGCAATAGAAATTTGGGCAAACAAACTCCACCAAGAGAAACCAACTATCTCGCGAAATATTTTTTTATAAATACGCATTCTAAGAGTAACCTCTTCAAAATTGTGTTTAGTATATATATGGTAGAAAATTATTATACCAATTTGAAGTAAGCAGTTGAGTATAGCAAAGAAAATAAGTTTATCTATTGTAGAATATTTAAGTGAAAAAACTATTGCTAATTTTGCAAATGCATCAATCATACCAACATAGGCATAAATTTTCATCTTCTCATGTGCTATGATAGAAGCATTAAAAGGTATTTGTGTTAATGAGAAAAAAGCAGTTAATATAGAGAGATGAAATACCCATTCGGCAGCAACCATCCTATCGGGAGGAATAACCATTTTATTATGAAGAAACCATAAACCAAAAATCTCTGCAACAATAACTATTGCCAACCCCAAGATTACATGTCCTGTTAATGTAGTAGAAAAAATCCCTTTTAATTTCTCTAAATTTCCTTCTCCAAGGCCAAATGTAATAAAACGAGATGTCCCTGTACTTAATGCAGCATTTATAAAACTTAAAAAACCAACAATACCACCAACCGCCTGATAAATACCATAGTCATCAATACCAAGTACTTGAAGAACCACACGAGAGGTGTACAATGATATAACCATAGTAACCATCATACGGAAATACAAGAACAAAGTATTCTTGGCTATTGTTTTATTGTTTGATATTTCTTGCATGGTCATTTATAATATTATCTATCTCCTATGAGGAAACTGCCCAACTTAGGGGTAAATTTATTTAATATGTAATACATTATTATACAAATAGTTATTATAACAATTGGGAGAAAAAGATACCTTATTGTTAAATAGAAAGGATTACCCTCACCATAATACATTTCTGGAAATTTAGTCCAAATAATACTTAAAATAATATAGTGGAGCAAATAGACAAAAAAAGAACCCTTTGTTAAAAGAGATGGCATTTTTAATATGTCATGTTCAACAATATATGTTGCCAAATGAATTGTTGTAATACTTCCAACTATCACAAAGAATGGGTAAACAACTTCTCCCCAAAATGTGTTATACCCATTAAAGACAGTACATAGAACGAAAAGTAAAATAGTTATTACATATATGATCAATCTATGGTTATAAGCAAACTTTGTTGGGTTTATATTGTTCATTCTACAAAAGCCACCTATTCCAAAAAAAAGAAATGCCACAGAAGAAAAACCGGGTACAGGGATAAAGAGCCCTGTAATAAAACATAACGACAATAGTATAAGCCCCAAATGTTTAGTAAATTTAAAAAGATAGTACAATAATGGTGTACAAATACAAACTACCATAAGATCACGTAAAAACCATAACGGAATAAGATAAGGAGAAGATGAAATATTTGTTAATCCTATCCAATTTGTCCTATCTATATTCCATTTAACGCTATCCCAAAATATGTGATAATAACCGTTATCTTCAAAGAATTGCTGAATTCCGATCCATCCCTGACCTCTAATGCCAGAAAGAGCCATAAGAATACAAAGTGTGTTCCATATAAAAAAGGGGATAAGTAGTCTCTTTACTCGCTTCTTTAACTTAGTTAAATAATTATTCCAATTCCATTTTTCTAAACCAATAAAAAAAAGGTAACCTGATATAAGATAAAAGATTGGCACACAAATATGCATTAATACTTTAGATATGCCCACTCTGAATAGATTATAAAAATCCATCCCAGACAAGTGTGAAAAGTCTAATGCTTCATAGTCAAATGGCTTTCCATAACAATGAATGAAAACAACCCCAACTATAAGTGGAAATCGTAGCCAGTCAAAAACCTTAAATTGTAAATCAGAATATCTTTCCATTAGAGTATAGAAAAATCACAGTTATCTGGGTCATATCTTAATCTGCTGTTGATATTGATAGCGTCAATAGCAGCCATATCTTCTTGCGACAATTCAAAATCAAAGATGCTAAAGTTCTCAAGTTGATGATCTTTACTCATTGACCTAACCAAAGGAATTACACCATTTTGAATATGCCAACGAAGAATAATCTGAACAAATGTCTTGTTATATTTCTTCTCCAATTTTTTCAGCAACGGCAACCTCACAAGTCTGTCATCATATCTTGCAATTGGTGTATAAGC
>CAMNNS010000154.1 GCA_946545765.1 uncultured Bacteroidales bacterium
CTGTTCCAGCAAATCGTGCAACTGCTCTGGAGTATGGTACTTGCCGTTAATCTCAGCCGTAATCTTCAGTGCCTCCTGCGACAGCTGATGAAACATCATATGTACATCGCCACCACCAACGACGGGTCTGCCCGATGCCATATATTCACGAAATTCTTGTATTATCATTCTCTTTATCTGATAAAATTCATCTCTTGCCACTCTTCGCGCTCAGGGTAATCGTTGTAGATATTATACCTACTTCTTTTATAATGACAATGTTACTTGTATATTACCTTCTCCAGCTTTGAGGAAAGACTTTAATTCATCTAATGAATTATAAATCATTTTCCCGATACGTGTATAACTCCATGAATTACTTCCATAAAATAGAACAATCTGATTATTACCATATAGGATAACGTCTCCTGCCACAGCGGTAATTTGAGAAGGGTTTGTTGGAAGAGTAAATCCCAAAGTACCCACTTTTTCAAATCCACCATAATCTCCTGCTGTATATGTAATTGCTGATTTACGAAGTGTAGCCACTAAAGATCTTGTTGTAGTATTGTCTTCTAACTTTATAGATATAGTTACTCCAGAAATAGAAATTTTTATATCATCGGGAAAATCGTTAGGATTTGGTTCAGGATTCTCTTTCTCTGGTTGTATATGTGTATTACTATCAGATGGTTGTTCACATGCTAACAAAAACATAACAAGAAAAATAGATATGAATATAAAGTTTCGTAACATTTCAAAAGATTTAAATTATGTTAGTTAAGTTTATTTTTACAATGAGAAAGATGCCCCAAGAGTTATACCCAATGATGGACCAAATGATCTACCAATAAAAAATTTCGTTCTCCGTTTTTTACCAAGACCTATATTAACAGTAGGTTGAAAACTAAAAGATGTCTCCCAATCTCCAATATGTGTTTTTGATTTGCTTCTTCTACTTATATGCTCTTTATAACATCTTCCGGCACCAGCAAAAAAATCAAAAGCAAAAGAGACTCGACTCGTACCTAATCTAATATAGTGCCTGTAATATAATGTGTAAGCGAGATAAAATCTATAATTAGTATTAACCTTCCCGATACCAATACCCACCACATTATTGTCTGTAATATAATATCCCGCAGAAACAAGTTCTGAGCTACAGTTAATTTGAGGCACTATTCGGGCAGTTACCTCAACATTAAAATTCTGTGAATTAAGATCATTGCCAACAAATAACAAAGCAATTAATATCAATAAGTAATAGACTTTAATTTTCATAATATCATTATAAAAAACAATGTATTATATAATATTATATAAACTCAAATAATTGGTTTTCAATCAAAACAAATAGTTAATAAACTCTATAGGCAGAACGTTATCTACACTAAAGCAAATATACATAAATTCGTTCTAATATAGAAAAACTGCATAAAATAGACTCCATACTAAGTTCAATTAGTAAATGCAACTTTTTAAAAGCTTACACTTAACAAAATAGAGAAATAAAAAGAAAAGAAGAGTTTCCCCTTCTTTTCTCGGTTAAAATGATCTAAATTTGTTTCTCGAAAAAAAATAGTTGCATTTACAACTTGAATCTACACATGAAATTCACAGAGGCACAAACTACTACTGATATTCAAAATATAACTCATCGCGAGAAAATATTTAAAATGTATCAGGAATTAGAGAAATCTATCTATTATTCTCTAATATATTGCTTTAATGTCTCGACATAATCTGCAAAAGCATCCCTACCCTTTTCTGTCATTCTACACAAGGTACAAGGTTTCTTCCCGATAAAAGTTTTCTCTATCTCGATATATCCCGCAACAGAGAGTTTATCTAATTGAACACTCAAGTTGCCCGATGTTGCTTTTGTTGCAGACTTAATATAAACAAAATCTGCCTCATTAACCCCTATCAAAATACTCATAATTGCAAGCCGTAGTTCTGAATGAAGTAATGAATCAAGAGGTTTAAATATTGCTTTATCTTCTTTTTTCTTATTTATCTCTGTACTCATAATTATCAATTAACTTTGCGTTGAAGAATCAATCCTGGAACAAGTAGTCCCACTACTCCAAGTACAACAAATACCAATATATTGCCTCTACATAATAAAGCTATAAGAATAGAGATAAAAGTAGCAAATACATTACATATAACAATAGATCGCATTTTAATAACTTCACCAGTGATTATTCCTGCCAATCCCATTAATATTGCTATAATCAGCGTTAAATTTATATTTAGAATAATTCCTAAATCAAAATATTTTATAATTAAATAAGACAACCAAATTAAAAGGTAAAATCCAGTAGCGACTATCCCAAACCACATCCAAATTTTCTTTAGCATATTTTCTATCATATTGCTTGGAGCATGCTCTACTCCTTTTGAAATGTATATAGTTCCAATAAATCCCACAAATGACATTGCAAACCATAAAAGGTGCCATAATTGATTTGATGTTTGATTTACCAGAACATATATTAAAATCGCAGTTAAGGCAACTAATATCCCCCAGAGTATAAGAGGTTTTCCGGCTCTCTTGGTTATAGTCTTTCTTGTATTTTCTATTGTTTGACTAATGATTTTGATAGATTGTTCTGTAGAAAGACTCTCTTCTGTTAGAATTGTTTTCATTGTAAATTAATTTAATTTGTTGAATACTTGTTAATTAGTGTTTTTAAATTATAACTTTGCACAATCGTTAAATTTAAACTTCTCTGCAAATATAAACAAGTTTATATTATAAACCAAACTTTTGAGGACTTTTTTAAAAAAAAATAAAATCAAATAATGAAAAAAGAGACTATGATTTTCCAATTT
>CAMNNS010000155.1 GCA_946545765.1 uncultured Bacteroidales bacterium
AAAAATGGGGTTCCAGAGATAGTAGAACATTCATTCCCTGCAAATTGTAATAGTCTCGAAGATTTCTATAATTATTTACGTGAAGGATGTAAATTTTATTTGGGGGCAAAATGTTATAATGTTTATGATTATGAGTTGACTCCTGATTGTAGTGCTCTTTGGGTTGTTCATTATACTCCCAATCGGAATATGCCACCATATAAACTTACTAAATTTTATATTAACGAAAATAAACTTTATGGGGAGACTATCACAATGAGTTATTCCAAAATTAAAGCGCGATGGGAAGAAATATCTGCAAAAATCACAGTTTCATCTGATAATGACGATGTTGCTATTTTTTGAATAAAGTAATATATCCGATATTCATAATCGGTTAGAAACAATTTTATTGAAGTCTCTTGAGAAATAATGAAGGGTGAGCAATGCGCTCACCCTTTCATGTTGTATTATAAATCGTCTTCAGCAGACAATAATTGTTCTTCAATATTATCTGGAGTGCAATATATTATCGTTACAAAACACTTGGTTTGATAATCAACTTTGATATGACTTATTTTTAATACAATTTGTCCTAAGTATAAGCTATTAGGCATATCTGAAACATGAAATCTTGTATCAAATATTGCTTCGTCTTTTTCAATCGCATTTCTTTTAAAAAAGTCAGATGTAGATTTTCCAACGTATTCGTCAAAGAATCTTTCCTCGCTTGTGAACAGATAGTACTTTTGACTTAATTCAGATTTTAATCTGTCATACACGTCCTTTAGCTGTTTGAAAGTATCTGCATATGGGAAATTTATGCTTATTACTCCAACGATTTCTTTGTTATTGGTTGTTGGAAGTATTTTGACGTTACAGTCGTTTATACCGACAAAAGTTCCTGTAAGATCAAATATTCCAAACTCTTTTTTTGCAATGTCAAATAACTCAGTTTTAACAAGCCCTTTTGATTGTAACTTTTTAAGTACATCATCCATTTTAATCCCCGGTTTTAACTCTATCCCTTTTACGGTTAGGAATTTGTTCGATGACAGGATTGCTTGTTCACGAAGGTTTTTTATTGTTTCGGAACTAGATTGGGCGCTTGTTGTAATAGATACAGACAGCAGCAGGGCTAAAGATAATAAAATTTTCTCCATATTATTTATTATTTGGGCACAAAGGTATAAACTATTTTTAAAAGTTCCAAATAATAAGAATAAAAAGATTCATCCAAAACGTTTGATTTATGAAATAAATATGTATCTTTGCAGGCAATTAGATGCATTGTTATATGATAGAACTAGGAATATACGAACAGATAATAAACAAATTATTCGAGGTAAAACTTGGTGAGTTGGATCATCAAGAGTTTTACATCGGCAAACAGCCGATGACTAAGGATAATGTGGCAAGTTATTTATCACGATACCTTTATGGGTTGTTTATTGATGTTTTTTCTCAGTTCAATCAAGATGATGAAAGTGTTGAGAAAGCCGTAAAACTTGCTAATGATATCATAAAGCATTTAGCACAGAAGTTTTATATAGAAGATACCAACCTGCTGTCTGCCAAATCTGAGATTCTCACAGCTGTAATAGACAAAACAAAGTGCGAATTCCCTGATATCGCAGAACATATTTCAGAAATAACTCCAATCACTTCTCTTGTTCGCAGCACATTGTTTACTGGTTCAAGTAAACAGGTTTCATTAGAAAGTGAATTGAAACGTGAAATTTTATCTGCTGACGAGATATGCTTGCTGGTGTCATTTATTCGTAGCACAGGTTTAAATCTGATATTTAATCAACTAAAGGATTATGCCCAGAGTGGCAAGAAACTTAGAGTAATCACTACCACATATATTGGGGCAACCGATTATAATGCTATCAAGAAGCTGGCTACATTGCCAAATACAGAGATAAAAATCTCGTATAATTCATCTCTTGATAGACTGCATGCTAAATCGTATCTGTTCCTCAGAAATACAGGCTTCCATACGGCTTATGTAGGTTCGTCAAATCTTTCGGAAGCAGCATTAACCGAGGGCCTGGAGTGGAATGTAAAAGTTACCCAGCAAGAACTTCCACATATCATAAAGGAAATACGCCATACTTTTGAGTCGTATTGGGGTAATCCCTTGTTTGAGACTTTTGTTTCGGGTAGGGATGACGAGCGATTAAAGGAGGCTTTATCTGGTGTAAAAACAGAAACCATAGATTATAGTGTGCTTGATTTGATAAAGGCACATGATTATCAGGACGAGATATTGGAGAAGCTAAAGCTTGAACGTGAGGTTTTTGGACATTATCGCAATCTAGTAGTTGCTGCTACAGGTACAGGTAAAACTGTTATTGCAGCTTTCGATTATAAGAATTTTAGAGAACATAATTGTAGAGCCAACTTCTTGTTTATTGCTCATCGCGAAGAGATCCTGAAGCAATCTTGCAAAACGTTTAGAACTGTTTTACAGGATGAGAACTTTGGCGATTTGTGGTATGGTGATGTGGTACCTCAGGCTTATACACATTTATTCGCATCGAAAGATATGTTGAATAATCATTTGGAGGAGTTGGATTTAGCTGACGATTTCTTTGATTATATCATTTTTGATGAGGTGCACCATATTGCAGCAGATTCTTACAGAAAGATACTTAGTAGGTTTAAACCAAAAATATTGCTGGGCCTTACTGCTACACCAGAACGTATGGATGGCGAAGATATTACCAAAGATTTTGATGGCAAAATATCTGCAGAAATACGCCTTGATGACGCATTGAATAATCGCCTGCTGGCTCCATTCCATTATTATGGAATAACTGATAGAGTTG
>CAMNNS010000156.1 GCA_946545765.1 uncultured Bacteroidales bacterium
GAATTGGGTTTAAATCCTTCATATTTAACTTTATAATCATCCTCCATCAAGATAACGGAGTTTTCCCTTTTAGAGAGTTCAAAATTGGCATTACTAACATGGTTACCCATTGTAAATGTCTCTGTACCATTTGCGACAGTGGAATTAGGAGCAGAATTGACATGTATAGATAAAAACAGATCTGCTTTATTTTTATTTGCTATATCTGCCCTCACATCAAGGGGGATAAAAACATCTCTCTTTCTGGTATATACGACTTTCACATCGGGATATTTCTCTTTTATCATATCACCGAGCTTCAGAGCAACAGAGAGAACTATATTTTTCTCTGCATATTTTTTATCTTTACTTATACATCCAAAATCTTTCCCACCATGTCCGGGGTCGAGAACAATACATTTAATTTTTGGAGCGATATTTGACTGAGCAAATAGAGAAGAAGATAATAGAGTAATCACGAGCAGTTTTAATACTACACTTTTTGTTATTATCCCTTTTATGTAAAATAAACGCTTGTTATTAAGCATAAGTTGCAAAATTTGTTAAATTTGTGCGTTTGCATACAAATGTAGCAAAATATAATCAGACTTTAGAATGTATAAATCAAAATATATAAAAATAAAGTTATTGTCTCCTTTTATTGTATTGTGCTGTATAATTGGTTTACAGAGCTTTACAACTATGCCATCTCAAAAAGAGATACGAACTACAAGAGGTAGTACTTTTAAAAAAATATATTTTGACACAACTAAAGGGGTAAAAAAACTCAGCGATACGGTTGTTACAATTAAAGATACTTTAGCGATAAAAGATACCTTAGCAATAAAAGACTCTTTATCTTTAAAAGATACATTAGTGCCAATAGATTCTACACTAATAAGTTCACTCGAGCAACCTATATTCTCTACAGGTAGAGATTCATCTGTTGAGGTTTTAGTTGATGGGCAGAGAATGTTATACTATTATGGTGATGTAACTGTCACCTATGGTGATATGTCACTGACTGCAGATTATATTGCATATAATGTACAAACTAAAACTGTATTTGCCAAAGGGTTACCCGATTCCACAGGGGTTATAAATGGCTATCCTGTTATGAAAGATGGGAATAATGAGTACAAGATGGAGAGCGTCTATTATAATTTTGACTCCAAGAAGGCAAAGATTCTCAACATGATGACTCAAGATGGACAAGGGAATATCAAGGGGAAGTATATAAAGAAAATGGCAGATAACTCAATAAATATTTCAAAAGGGAGATATTCTACTTGTGATGCAGAGGAGCCACATTTTTATCTACAAATGACTACAGCAAAGGTTATAAATGAAGGGCCCTTACAAAAAACTGTCTTTGGACCTGCATACACAGTTATAGAAGATGTCCCAACCCCATTTGCTTTGCCATTTGGCTTTTTCCCAAAAATGGGTGATAGAAGTGGTGGTATTTTATTCCCCACTTATGGGGAGGAACAAGCTCGCGGATTTTATTTGAGAGGTTTAGGATATTATTTTGTTTTTGGACAGCATTTTGATCTTGCCACAACTGTAGATCTCTATACCAGAGGCTCATGGGCTACGAATGTAAACGCAAGGTATAATAAAAGATATAAATACACAGGAAATTTATCGGGAGTCTATTCTGTTGATATTACAGGGGAAGAAGGGCAACCTGACTATGTTAAAAGTACAAATTTTGGTTTGAATTGGAGCCACTCCCAAGATCCTAAGGCGAGACCCGGAACTACATTCAGAGCATCTGTAAACTTCTCATCTCCATCCAACAGTAGATATAATTCTACCACAATAAACGAAGCTTTAACAAACCAAATATCTTCTTCTATAACTTATGGAAAAACATGGGCAGGAACTCCTTTTAGTTTTTCTATGAATGTTTTACATAACCAAAATTCTCGAGATAGTTCATACTCTATAACATTGCCTAACTTAACTTTTTCTATAGCAAGACAATACCCATTTAGAAAAAAAGAAATGGTGGGCAAACAGAAATTTTATGAATCTGTTACTCTTGACTATTCTATGAACTTTGATAACAAAATTAACTTTAAAAGTTCAGAGGTTGGCAAACCAGACTTTATGAAAAAGCTTAAGAATGGTATGAGACATAATTTCTCTATAGGATTGCCTACTTTCACCCTTTTTAAATATATCCAAGGTAGTCCGGGGGTATCTTATGGAATGAATTGGTATTTCTCTCAGTCTGAACCAGTTTTTAATCAACAAACACAACAATATTCATTAGAGAATACTAACCCATTTAGTACATTCGGTTTTTCTCACAATTACTCATTTAATTTAGGACTTACAACAAGATTATACGGAATTTTTAATTTTGGTAATGGGAAACTACAATCTGTTAGACACGTAATTACACCAGCAATAAGTTTCGGTTACACTCCAGAATTAGGAACTAAAATCAATGGCTACAGAACGTTTAACTATGTAGATATACAAGGTAAATTACACTCTATTGTCTATAATAAATATTCAAATCAAATCAATTCTCCACCTGGTAGTGGTAAGAGTGCAAATATGAGTTTTAGTATAGGAAACACATTAGAGGCTAAAATTAAATCTCAAGAAGACACTACAGGTAAAGGAGTTAGAAAAGTAAAGATTATAGATCAACTAAATATTTCTGGTAGCTATAATTTTTTAGCAGATTCTTTGAGGCTTTCAAATATTTCTGTCTCTGCACAAACCAACATCTTTGGAAAATTAGGAATAAGCGGTAATTTACAATTAGACCCTTATGCAATAGATAGAACAGG
>CAMNNS010000157.1 GCA_946545765.1 uncultured Bacteroidales bacterium
TTAGAAGAGTGTAAAGAGAAAGTTATGGAGATTCTAAAACAGACAATTAGACCGGAGTTTCTTAATAGGATAGATGAAACAATTATGTTCTCACCTTTAAACAAGAAAAATGTAGAAGATATTTTAAGATTACAAATATCTCAGATAGAGAAACTATTAGAGGAAAAAGATATTATTCTTGAATTTACAGAAAAGGCTATCAGCTACTTGTCGAGCAAAGGGTACGACATTGCTTATGGTGCAAGACCTATTAAAAGATTACTTCAAAAAGAGATTGTAAATCAAATAGCCACTAAATTAATAAGTGGAGAAATAAGTAGTAAGAAAAAAATTAAAGTTGATTTTGAGCAAGGTAGTCTTAGATTTTTATAAATTTGTAGGGGATGACAATTGTCGTCCCTTATAAATTTAAATATATATGTTATTAGACGATGAAGATGACATAGGAGAGGAAATAGAAAGGTATCAGCAAGTATCTGAACAGTTTGATAACTTTCTGCATAACATTAAAAATGAAGAAGAGATAGTTAACGAATGCCCATTAGATATCTCTGAGAACGAATTTGAATATATCGTACAGAACTACATAAGTTATAGAACATTTGATTTTGCTTTTATAGCTTCATGCTTTGCTTTAAAAAAATTCCCCTACTCTTCTATGTTAACATGTTTTAAATGTTATTCTTTGATTAGCAAAGGCAAAATAGAAGATGCACTAAATACTTTAGATGAATATGTGGCTATTTACCCTATCAATGCCAACATTCTACTACACTACTGTTTTATTTCTACTAAGAAAGAGGATTTTGAATCGGCAAAGGTTTATTTTAAAAATGCTAAAAAAGATTATTCAACTTACAATCCCGAATTATATTTAATAATAAACACTATAGCTGGTCAATGTATATACAAGCACAGGTACAACGATGCTATATACTATCTGAACGAATCGGTGAGATTAGCTAAAAAAATATTTGATTTTAACTCGGAGTTTAAACTTATCGATGAGCAAGAACTTCTGTACAATTACCATATCGATTATGCCCATTGTTACAGTGAGTTAGGATATAAAAATTTAGCAATAGAGAATCTTAAATCTGCAATAAATATTTTTCCTCTAAAAAATTCAACATGGACATTATTGGCAGAAGCTTATTCAGATATAGATGAAAATAAAGCTATAGAGATGGCAAAGTACGCTTTAGCTTTATCTAAAAACGATGAAACAGCTATTTTGTTTTTGGCAAAAATCTATTATAAAAATAAAAAGTATGATTTTGCAGAAAAATATTTTAAAAAGTATGTTGCATATGTACCTGAACACCATTTAGACAACTCATATTTAGAGATATACATAGATGTACTAATGTTAAGGAATAACTACAGAGAGGCACATAAGACTTTAAAAATTCTTAAAAATAAGATAAATAATAACTCCGACGAGAATGAAAAGGACCTTGAATATTCAAACTATATTTTAAGCTGTATAACACAACTTAATGCAATAAAAGAATGGGGAGGAGAAAAATATTTAGAGTTCATTAAAGAGAAGAATATTAAAAATACCCTTTGTTACAAAAATCATTTAAAATACAAATTGATAAACTTTTACAAATATTTAGCAGCTATGGAAGGGATAATTACTGCTCAAGAAATAAATAATATAACAGAATATACTTTAAATAAACTAAACACAGATTAAATAAAATAAGATGAAAGCAATAGATTATATTATACTCATTTTAAAAGGGATAGGAATAGGGGCAGCAAATGTTATCCCTGGAGTTAGTGGAGGTACAATTGCTCTATTAACAGGAATATACGAAAGACTTATAAACTCTATAAAATCGTTCAATCTGCATAGCCTAAAATTATTATTGCAAGGGAAATTCAAAGAATTTTGCAAAGTAACAGATTTTTATTTCCTATTATCTATAATAATTGGGCTTATAATTAGTACAATTTCTTTGTCAAAAATTTTAATATATCTCCTTGACAAACACCCTATTGCAACATGGAGTTTCTTCTTTGGATTAGTACTAATCTCATGTTTTTATATCATTATAGAGATTAAAAAATGGAATATATCCACTATAATTAGCACACTAATTGGAGTATCTATTGCAGTTTATGTATGTTTAGCTTCTCCAAGTGAAACACCTGAAACATGGTGGTTTATAATGATTTGTGGAGCTATCGCTATTTGTGCTATGATACTCCCGGGAATATCAGGTAGCTTTATATTAGTGTTATTGGTTAAGTATGAATATATTATGAAAGCTATCGGCGATTTAAACATCTCCATTCTTACACTATTTATAATTGGAGCTGTTATTGGTATTGTAGCTTTCTCTCACATACTTAGCTGGTTATTAAAAAAATATTATAAACAGACAATGGCACTTCTAACAGGATTTATGATTGGCTCATTATTAAAAATATGGCCATGGCAAATCATATTAGAAGGGAGTGGGGATAAAGCAATAAGTCACCCAATCTTACCACATGTATATCAAAATATTAGAGGATTAGAGCCACAAATAGGAACTGCTATATTATTTGCTATATTAGGAATTGCAATAGTTGTAGTATTAGAGAGCAAAGCATCAAAAAACATAAAATCAAAAAAAGAGAACGAAATTTTATAAAATAAGAGAAACTTTACTATATTTGCAACCGTTTGTTTTCATGATACAAATTGGCAAAGCCAATGGTTCGGTAGCTCAGCTGGATAGAGCAACAGCCTTCTAAGCTGTGGGTCTTG
>CAMNNS010000158.1 GCA_946545765.1 uncultured Bacteroidales bacterium
CAAACGGTTTTGGAGAGATACCAAAAAAGAGATACCAAAATTTCCCAGCTGGAATTCATCATATGTATATAGGTAAGATCATTAGTGCTAAGAGATTTTAAACAATATGGAAAAAATTATAATCTTAGATTTCGGTTCTCAGGTAACACAAGTTATTGGAAGAAGAGTAAGAGAACTAAATGTTTATTGCGAAATATATCCGTTTAATAAGATTCCAGAGATAACTCCAGAGATAAAAGGGGTTATTTTATCGGGAAGTCCATATTCTGTAAGGGATAAAAATGCACCTCAAATAGATTTGAAAAAATTGGTAGGAAACATACCTGTTCTTGCTATATGTTATGGTGCTCAATATATTGCACATACATTTGGAGGGAGTGTAGAATCTTCACAAACAAGAGAATATGGAAGGGCAGAACTAACTATCATAGAAAATAACGAGAGGATATTTGAAGGGATACCAAAAACTTCAGAGGTCTGGATGAGCCACGGAGACTCTATTACACAACTTCCTACAAACGCTAAACTTATTGCCTCTACCCCAAATGTAATAAATGCAGCCTACAAAATTGAGGAGGATAATATATACGCATTACAATTCCACCCCGAAGTATTTCATAGTGCCTACGGTGGAGAAATGATTAAAAACTTTGTTCATCTAATATGCAATTGCTCAGCCGATTGGACTACTGAATCTTTTATAGAAAGTACTGTTAAATCTATAAAGAACGAACTAAAAGATGATAAAGTTATACTTGGTCTTAGCGGAGGGGTAGATTCTACTGTAGCTGCCGTTTTAATTAATAAGGCAATAGGAAACAACTTGCACTGCATATTTGTAGATAATGGACTACTTAGAAAAGATGAATTTACAAGTGTAATAGAGCAATACAAAAATATGGGGCTAAATGTAATAGGAGTTGATGCCTCTAAAAAATTCTTAACAGCTCTCAAAGGGGTAACAGACCCAGAAGAGAAAAGAAAAGCTATCGGTAAAACTTTTATAGAGGTATTTGAAGAGCAGGCAAAGAAAATCACTAATGCTAAATGGTTGGCACAAGGGACTATCTATCCCGATGTGATTGAGTCTAACTCTGTTAAAGGGCCTTCTGCCACTATTAAGTCTCATCACAATGTTGGGGGGCTTCCCGAGAAAATGAATTTGAAGATTAT
Organism: uncultured Bacteroidales bacterium; assembly: GCA_946545765.1. Classification (GTDB taxonomy): domain Bacteria; phylum Bacteroidota; class Bacteroidia; order Bacteroidales; family UBA932; genus Egerieousia. Next base: position 1,174 of record CAMNNS010000158.1, read on the forward strand.
AGAACCATTGCGTTCACTATTTAAAGATGAGGTTAGAAAAACCGGAATAGCTTTAGGAATAAGAAAAGAGTTAATAGCAAGACATCCTTTCCCCGGTCCCGGATTGGGTATTAGAGTATTAGGAGAGGTAACAGAAGAAAAATTAAATATTCTAAAAGAGGCAGATGCCATTTATATAAATCTTATGAAGGGTTGGGAGACCACTCTGCCGGCTGCTTCAAATGGCTTCAGTGATAAAACCCAAAAAGGAGATAAAATCTCTCTATATGATGCTATATGGCAAGCAGGAGCAATCATCTTACCTGTTAAGAGCGTGGGAGTTATGGGAGATGAAAGAACCTATGAATATACTATAGCATTAAGAGCAGTAACATCTAATGATGGAATGACAGCAGACTGGGTACAACTACCATACGATTTTCTTGCTAAGGTTTCTAATGAGATTATCAATAAAGTAAAAGGTGTAAATAGAGTTTGTTACGATATATCATCTAAACCACCCGCTACAATAGAGTGGGAATAGGATGGAGACAATACCATTGCAGTTAGTTAATAAAGAGAACAATACTCCCGATGTGATGGCTCGTTTCAAGAACAACGATTACGTCCTCTCTAACAAGAAATACAAAAAAATGGGGCGTGTTAAGATAAAATATGACACCCCACAAGTCATCTTTAGCAGGATTACTTCTCTGCAAGAGAAAATCAACAAGGCAATGATAGATTTGTAAAGAAAATTATCTATAAAAAACATGACTCAAAAGAATGAAACAGAAGAAGTTGTTCGCATAGATACACTCTTTGAGAAGGTTTCTGCCTTAATAGAGCACGGTCGCCAACGTGTTGTTACAGTAGTTAATATTGCTGAGGTATATACAAAGTATAGAGTTGGTCAATATATTGTAGATGACGAGCAACAAGGTAAGATAAGAGCCGAGTATGGAAAGCAAGTCCTGAAAATATTATCAGCCCGATTGACAGAACGCTTTGGTGATGGTTGGTCTGTGGAAACTTTGGATAAATGCAGAAAGTTCTATCGAGTATATTCCTCAAGGCAGATTTCGTCCACAGTGCAGACGAAATTAAATTTCGTCAACAGTGTAGACGAAATTGAAGATGGTAAACAGCATTTACCCAATTCCGCAATTCTGTCGCATAGAACTAATGAAGAAATTTCTTTCACCCTTTCTTGGTCACACTATCTTGTATTGATGCGAATAGAGAACCCAGAGGCTAGAAGCTTCTATGAAATTGAATGTACGCAGCAACAATGGAGCGTACGCCAGCTAAGTCGTCAGGTAGGCAGTAGCCTCTATGAGCGTTTAGTTTTAAGCCGTAACAAGGATGAGGTGATGAGATTGGCAAAAGAGGGCCAAACTGTAGAGAAGTCTTCGGACATCATAAAAGACCCGCTGACATTAGAGTTCTTAGGATTGAAGCCCGACTCTACATATTCTGAGAGCAAATTAGAGAATGCTATTATCAGCAAGATGCAGCAGTTCCTCCTTGAATTAGGAAAGGGATTCCTTTTTGAGGCACGCCAGAAGAGATTCACATTTGAAGAAGAGAACTTCTATGTTGACTTGG
>CAMNNS010000159.1 GCA_946545765.1 uncultured Bacteroidales bacterium
TTCTTATAGAAATAAAATTGAGTACACATTTTCAAATAAAAGGTGGATTTTAACAGAAGAGGCAACCAATATCAATAATGATTTTATAACATTTACCGATAAAGAGAGATTGGCTTTAGGGTTTCATATACCCGGATTATTTTCAAAAGTTTTAGACATTAAAGAGTGCAAATTGCAAGAAGAACCATCGAATGCAATTCGTTTATTTACAAAGCAATATGCTATAGATAATAATCTTTCTTTTTTTGATATTACTGCTCATTCAGGTTTGTTAAGAAACTTAGTTATTAGGATTTCATCTACAGGTGAAATAATGGTTATTATAGTTGCAGGGGCAGAAGAGAGAGAAGATTACGATGAACTTATCGCGAGAGGAAAATCAAAAAACAGATTTAAAGATAACTTATCATCGAAAGATAAAGAGAGTGTTGAGGCGTTATTAAGTGCTATTTGCAATAAATTTCCTCAAGTTACTTCAACTTTTTATGTAGCTAACAATAAAGGGAATGACACGATAGCAGGTTCCCCTATTTTCCATTATTCCGGTAAAGAATATATTACTGAGAAAATGGAAGATTTAGATTTTAGAATTAGTCCAAAATCTTTTTATCAGACAAATTCAGATCAAGCTTATAAATTATATTGCGTAGTAAGAGATTTCGCTGAACTTAAAGGTGATGAAATAGTTTACGATTTATATACAGGGACAGGCACAATTGCACTATTTTTAGCTAAAAGAGCAAAGAAAGTTGTAGGAATTGAATATGTAGAAGATGCGATAGAAGATGCAAAAAACAATGCTGCTAATAATAAAATTAAGAATGTCAGTTTCTATGCAGGAGATATGAAAGAGGTTCTTAATGAAACCTTTATAAAAAATAATGGTAATCCCGATATAATAGTTTTAGATCCACCAAGAGCCGGGATTGATCCAAAAGTAGCAGATGTTATTCTAAATACTAATGTTAAAAAAATAATTTATGTAAGCTGCAATCCCGCTTCTCAAGCAAGAGACTTAGCGATACTATCATCTAAATATGAAGTAATTAAGGTACAGCCAGTAGATATGTTCCCCCACACTCAACATGTAGAAAATGTTGTTTTACTAAAAATAATAGATAATAAATAGGTGAAATATGGGAGCTAAAAATAAATACAAAATCAAAAATGATAACTCTTTGTTCTTAGATAATATAATAGCTCCAGCTACAGCTATTGGCGAAGGGGCTATCGGGATAATAAGAATAAGTGGTATTGATGCGATAGAAATTGCTGAGAAAATATTTTTTCCAAATGGTAAAAAAAAGATAACTCTTAAAAATACAGAATCTTACAAAATGAGATACGGTGTGATTAAGGAAGAAGATAAAATCATTGATGATATTCTTCTTGCTATTTTCAGAGCACCAGCCTCATACACCGGAGAAAATTGCGTTGAAATTTACTGTCATAGTTCAACTTACATTATAAATACAATAATCTTAATCGCGATAAAAAAAGCCAATCAACTACTTAAAGAGGGAAAAATTTATCGAGAGTTAAGAATGGCATTAGAAGGAGAATTTACCCAAAGAGCCTTCTTAAACGGAAAAATGGATTTGGCTCAAGCAGAAGCGGTTGCAGATTTAATTGCAAGCGAGAATGAGATCTCACACTCTGTAGCAATGAATCAAATGAGAGGCGGTTTTTCTAAAGAGTTACGAAAAATGAAAGAAGAGTTGTTGAATCTTGCCTCATTGATGGAATTAGAATTAGATTTTTCTGAGGAAGATGTAGAATTTGCCGACAGAGAAAAATTGTCCCATTTGATAAAAAATATACATCAGAAGATTAGCTCGTTAAGTAAATCATTCTCTTTAGGTAATGTTATTAGAAATGGAATACCTGTTGCGATTGTAGGGGCGGTAAATACAGGAAAAAGCACATTACTAAATTTAATTGTTGGCGAGGAAAAAGCTATAGTCTCTGATATTCAAGGGACAACAAGAGATACAATAGAAGATGTAGTAAACATTGAGGGTACCCTATTCAGATTTATCGATACTGCTGGGATAAGAAAAACAAAAGAAACTATAGAAATTTTAGGTATAGAGAGGACATATAAAAAGATAGAGACATCATCTTTAATTATCTTAATGTTAGACTATTCAAGAAGGGAGCAATTTTTATCTAATATAAAAAATATCGCTGAGAAAATTGATAAAAAAAGGCAAGAGATTATTGTTGTTGTAAATAAAACAGATTTGATTTTAGACAATCAAGTTAAAGAAAAAGATATTATAAAAGAGGTAAAAACTATTTGTACAACCCACAAAATTAAGCCATTAGAGGTAGTTCTTTGCTCACTTAAAGGGGCAGAAGCACTCCCGCCTGCCCTATCTAAAACTTTGTTGGCTTATGGAAAGAAATTAGAAAATAGTGTTAAAGAAGGAATAATGATAACAAATATTCGTCATTATCAAGCACTTATAAATGCTGAGAATTCCTTAAATAGAGTGATCTCAGGATTAGAAAACACCCTCACTCCCGATTTGTTAGCCCAAGACCTAAGAGAAGCGATCTCTGACCTCGCCTCAATCACAGGAGAAATATCATCGCAAGATGTTCTAAATAATATATTTAAAAACTTCTGCATCGGGAAGTAGAGTTTGCGTGGGAAAATGATTTTTTGCAAAGAAAAGTAACGATGGGAAAGAATGATATTATTAGTATAGACAAGGTGGAGTATCAGAAGTGGCTCC
>CAMNNS010000160.1 GCA_946545765.1 uncultured Bacteroidales bacterium
CTGCTGTTGAGAGCGAGGTCTATGCGATGTCCTCTTTAGTTATTGCAGTTGTATTTTGGGCGATGTTAAAATGGGAAGAGCAAGCAGAAGAGTCTTATGCAAATAGATGGATTGTGTTTATTGCATTCTTGATAGGATTATCTATCGGGATACATTTGCTTAACCTTTTGGCAATCCCTGCGTTAGGTTTACTATTCTACTATAAGAGTAAAGGGGAAAAAGCTACTACCTATGGAGCTATTAAGGCGTTTTTGGTCTCTTGTGTAATTCTTGCAGTAATTTTATGGTTTATAATACCTTATATGCCAAAAATAGCCGCTTATGTAGATTTATTATTTGTCAATAAATTTCATTTACCGGTTAATAGCGGAGTTATATTTTTTATACTTGCTTTGCTTGGTGCATGTTTTTATGGGGTATATGCAACCTTTAAGAAAGGAAAAGTTTTAAGAAATACAATCTATTTGTGTTTTGGTGCAATAATGATTGGCTATACAGTTTTTGCTGTTGTTGTGATACGCTCAAGTGTAAACACCCCTACAAATGAATATCAGCCCGATAATCCATTTACATTAGTTAGATATTTAGGGCGAGAACAATACGGCTCTGCTCCACTATTATATGGGCAAACTTATCAGAGTAGGGTTATTGATATTCACAACTCTAAGTACTATAACTACATGGGTGAAAAGTATGAGGCATTAAATAAACCTGCCGAGCCTGTTTATGGTGAAAAAGTTTTATTCCCTCGTATGTATTCTAATACATCTGATTCTTATGAGCAATTTTATAAAATGTACACAGATGGTAAAGATTACTCATCAAAGGCAAATCTTAAATATTTCTTTGGCTATCAGCTTGATTTTATGTATTGGAGATATTTCTTGTGGAATTTTGCAGGAAGGCAGAACGATTTACATTCCTCTTTGCCAGGAGATATTTATAAAGGGAATTGGGAGAGTGGCATTGGGTTTATAGATAGATTAAGATTAGGAGATCAATCTGAAGGGCCAGATTATATAGTTAATAGTAGGGCAAAAAATCATTTTTATTTCTTACCACTGATATTAGGCTTAATAGGTTTATTCTACCAGTTTAAAAAAGATAAGAAAAACTTTATTGTTGTTATGTTGTTATTCTTTATGACAGGAATAGCAGTGGTATTATATTTAAATCAACCACCATTTCAACCAAGAGAGCGAGATTATGCCTATGCGGGTTCTTTTTATGTCTTTACTATCTGGATAGGGATGGCAGTCTTCTGGTTAGCTGAATTAATTGGTAAATTTATTAAAAACAACAAAGTGCTATCATCTGCAATTGCTTCTATTATAGCTGTTTTAGTGCCAATTCAGATGGTATCTCAAACATGGGACGACCACGATAGAAGTGGAAGATATACATGTAGAGATATGGCATATAATCTTTTGAATAATGTAGATGAACAAGCAATTTTAATTACGCATGGAGATAACGATACCTTCCCGTTGTGGTATGCCCAAGAGGTAGAAGGTATTAGAACAGATGTTAGAATAGTAAATACTTCTCTTTTATCTATAGATTGGTATATAGATCAAATGCAAATTAAGCAGTATGAGTCTGAACCGATGAAATTCTCCCTCTCAAAGAGAGATTATTATTATGGTAATAATGATATAGTGCCTGTTTATGAGCAATTTAAAAAACCTATTCTTGCTTCTACTGCAATGGAACTATTCAGGAATCCGGAGTTAAAGGTTAGATTGAGTGATAATTTAGATCACGGTGTAATAATGGCAAAACAATTAAAAGTTCCGGTAAATAAAGAGAATGTACTTAAATATGGAATAGTCGCAGAAAAAGATGCAGATAAAATTTTGGATACAGTTGTATTAAATATATCAACTAAAAGTATAAGCAAAACAGATTTGATGATTTTAGATTACATCGCTCATTATAATTGGGACAGACCTATTTACATTATGCAGAAAGGGGGAGATGTGAATATAGGTATAAAGGATTATTTACAGTATGAAGGCTTAACATATAAGTTCGTACCTATTAAAAGCAATCCAGCAGCAGATTACTCAGATTTTGAAAAATGGCAGAAAGATGAGGATGTATTATATGATAAAGCTATAAATGTTTTTAAATATGAGTCCTTGTCTGCAGATATGAATGTTGATTATCAAAATCTATTAACATTTAGCTCGTTAATCCCGATGAGAGAGTTTATGTCAAATACAGCAAAAGCTTTAGTCTCAGCAGGCAATAAAGAGAAAGCATTAGAGGTATTAGAAAAGATGGAAAAATTTATTCCAGAAAAGAACTTCCCTCTTAATACATCTTTAATCTCATCTACAGGAGATTTAGCAGTTATAGATGCTGTCCAATCTTATTTTAAATGCGATCAGAAAGAGAAAGCTTTTGATTTAGCAAATAGGTTTATTGCCGAGACAGAAAAACACATAGATCTGTTTAGTCGCCCTGTAGGGGGTTATCTTGTGGCAGAAAATGAGCTTAGTAGAAATATTTATTACCTACTAATGCTTGCAGATATTTATAGGGCGAATGGTGCTGTATCAGAAGGGGCGGAAATAACCAAGAAAGCAGAAACCTATGTAAATTTTTATAATTCTTTGTAGAGGGTATTACGATACAAGTAATCTCTTTGAATAATAGCATATAGGAGAGTTCTTTAATCAATTTTAGAGGTTGATACAAAGGGCTCTCTTATTCTATTAACATAT
>CAMNNS010000161.1 GCA_946545765.1 uncultured Bacteroidales bacterium
TCTATCTAATAATCTTCCTGTAAGTGCATTTGGGTTCTCTTTTGAGTGTTGAGCAATAGAGAGCCCTGTTTCTATTAAAAATTCTTTTTTAAATCCTTTAGATAGAGCATGTTTGCTAAAAGATTCTCTATCTTTTAAACAATATCCCAATCCAAAATTTGCAATAGATTCTTCCGATATTTCCCTATCTTTAAAATAGGTTAGGGCAACAGATTTTCCCTCTTCTGTATTTAAAAGATTATCATGAAAAGTTTTCTGAGCAAATTCGTTTACAATAAGGAGTGATTCCCTTTTTTGCCTATTAGCTATTTCCTCAGGACTCTCTTCTTTATCAATAACTTCTATAGCATATTTTGCACCGAGATATTTTAAGGATTCTATATACGACATCTGTTCATGTTCCATAAGAAATGTTATAGCATTTCCCGATTTTCCACATCCAAAACATTTATATATTCCTTTAGATGAGGAGACATGAAAACTTGGTGTCTTTTCGTTGTGGAAAGGGCAGCAAGCTACAAAATTTGCCCCCCTCCTTTTTAGAGCAACAAAATCAGAGACCACCTCTACAACATCGGTGGCCTCCATAATTTTATCTATAGTTGCTCTATCAATCATTAAAAATAGACTTAAAAAATTGATTAAAACTCAACATTTTGCATCTTCTCCCTAACTTGTTGCTCTATTTCTTCGCAAAGTTCAGGATTATCCATAAGTAGTTGCTTTACAGCATCTCTACCTTGTGCAAGTTTAGATTCTTTATAACTAAACCAACTGCCACTTTTTTTAATTATATCTAAATCAACCCCCAAATCTATAATTTCTCCAATTTTAGAGATACCCTCTCCAAAAAGTATATCAAATTCTGCTTTTCTGAATGGAGGTGCCATCTTATTTTTTACAACTTTAACTCTAACTCTATTTCCTGTAGCTTCTTCTCCATCTTTAATTTGAGTAGTTTTTCTAACATCCATTCTAACAGAGGCATAAAATTTTAGGGCATTACCACCTGTTGTTGTTTCTGGGTTCCCAAACATAATTCCAATCTTTTCTCTTAATTGGTTAATGAAGATACAACAAGTGTTAGTCTTACTTATATTAGCAGTTAACTTCCTTAAAGCTTGACTCATAAGTCTTGCTTGTAATCCCATTTTGCTATCTCCCATATCACCCTCAATTTCTGCTTTTGGAGTTAATGCTGCAACAGAGTCTATGACAACAATATCAACAGCTCCAGATCTAATTAAGCTGTCTGCTATTTCAAGAGCTTGTTCTCCATTATCTGGTTGAGAAATGAGCAGAGTATCTATATTAACACCAAGTTTTTTAGCGTAAGTTCTATCAAAAGCGTGTTCAGCATCTATTATAGCAGCAATTCCACCCTTTTTTTGAGCTTGTGCAACAGCATGTATTGCCAATGTGGTTTTCCCACTACTTTCTGGACCATATATCTCGATTACTCTGCCTCTTGGATAACCCCCTATCCCTAAAGCATAATCTAATGCGATAGAGCCCGAAGGTATAACAGAAGCAGTAAATTTTGGTTGATCTCCCAACTTCATTATTGTCCCTTTGCCAAAATCTTTTTCAATTTTGTCTAAAGTCGCCTGTAGAGCTTTTAGTTTTTCAGGATTAATCGCCTCGTTATGAGCTACTTTTTCTTTTATCTGAGCAGTCTCAATTTTCTCTTTCTCTTTAACCATAATACTAATTGTTTTAAAAATTTAAACGATTTATTTAGTGTTCACAAATATAATCATTAAAGGAGCCGAGTGCAAATAATTTTTTACACCATTTTTCATTTTAGTACTAAAAACAAAAAAAGGAAAAAAAAGTACCCATTGATAGAATTAAATAGATACCAATTTAATCTACCAATGGGTATAAATATAAAATTTATGAATTATTTCTTCTTTAGCACTATTTCTTCACCTTCATCAAAAAATATAGATTCACCATATAATGTCATCTTATTACCCGAGACTTTACCAGTAATTATCTCTATATCACCTTCGTCATCAAAAGTAAAGGTTATATTAGGAGAATTATAACTATAATCCCCTTGTACATTTAAAGTCTCTGAAAATGAAGCATCATGAGTAATAATAATATCTAACTTAAACTTATTTCCACTTTTTAGATTGAGTTCTACATTATAAGGCTTCCCACCAGGACCTTCAAATTGGTTTGCCCATGTAGTATTAGATAAATCTGAATTTGATTTAGAGTTTTTCTCTGTACATGATGATAAAACGAAAGCAGAGAGTACAAATACTACAGCTAAAAGTAAAATCTTCTTCATAAACAATAATTTTATTCAATTAAACAATATTAATATCTTTCTAATAGATGCAAATCTGCTGATATTTGTTGCAGAAATTAAAATCTTTTTTTTGTAAAGTTTTCTTTCTAAAGATCACTACTCAAACTTCATAGTTGTTGTAGCGGTATAAGTTTTACCATTATCTCCAACCATCTCTACTTTTATTTCATAATCTCCCAAAACATCTGGGAGTTCTGTAAAATAGAGAAAACCAATAATATTTGCAGGTCTGCTGCGTGTTCCATAATATCCAACCAAAATAAGGTCTTCTTTAGTTAGCCTATCTAACTGCTTAGTTATAGGTGAAAAAGGAGTCGTTTCTCCAAATCCTCTTAAACCGGACATCCTAGAGCCACGAAGTGGCTTATCAAGATATTTTCTATCAATAGCATTCATTCCAT
>CAMNNS010000162.1 GCA_946545765.1 uncultured Bacteroidales bacterium
TTATTAAAGCCTATTTCAAATTGTTTTACAAATGATTTTTCTATATTTGTAACACCTTAAATGATATAAAAATAATATTCTAATGAATACCAAATACATATTTGTAACAGGTGGTGTAGCCTCTTCACTCGGTAAGGGCATTGTTGCAGCATCTTTAGCTAAACTACTTCAATCAAGAGGTCTAAGGGTTACTATCCAAAAGTTTGATCCTTATATCAATGTAGATCCGGGTACATTAAACCCTTATGAGCATGGCGAGTGTTATGTAACAAATGATGGTGCTGAGACCGATTTAGATCTTGGACACTATGAAAGATTTTTGAATGTTCCTACATCACAATCCAATAATGTTACAACAGGTAGAATATACAAGACAGTTATAGATAACGAAAGGGCAGGGGTTTATCTTGGCAAAACTGTTCAAATTATTCCACATATCACCGATGAGATCAAGAGGAGAATGACACTTTTGGGAAAAAGTGGCAATTTTGATATTATTATTACAGAAATTGGTGGTACTGTGGGTGATATGGAATCTACCCCTTTCTTGGAGTCTGTCCGTCAGCTACAATGGGAGATGGCAGAAGGAGACTGCATTGTTCTTCATCTTACACTTGTCCCATATCTTCATGCAGCAGCGGAATTAAAGACTAAACCTACTCAACACTCTGTAAAGATGTTGCAGCAAGAGGGTATCAATCCCGATATAATTATTTGCAGAACAGAGGTTTCTTTACCAGATAGCGTTAAGAAAAAAATTGCCTTGTTCTGTAGTGTTAAGCCCGATTCTGTTTTTGAAAATCGCGATGCGAACAGTATATATGAGGTACCTTTAAAACTTCATGAGCAAGGTTTAGATAATATTGTATTAAAAAAGTTAAAGATTAAAAATGTATCTAACCCAGAATTAACAGATTGGAAAGCTTTCTTAAAAAAGTTATTTAATCCTAAAACAGAATGCAACATTGCTTTGGTTGGAAAATATATAGAACTTCAAGATGCTTATAAATCTATTTTAGAATCTTTTGTTCATGCTGGTGCAGTAAATTCTTGCAAAGTTAATGTACACTCAATTCATAGTGAGCATATTACATCTTCTAATGTGTCGGAAAAATTAAAGAATATGGACGGGGTTTTAGTTGCCCCTGGTTTTGGGGGTAGGGGAATTGAAGGCAAAATACTTGCAATAAAATATGTGAGAGAGAATAAGATTCCTTTCTTTGGAATTTGTTTAGGTATGCAAATGGCTGTTATAGAATATGCTAAAGATGTTCTTAAAATTAAAGATGCAACCTCTACAGAAATTAACCCTCAATCAAAATCTCCTATTATAGATCTAATGGAAGAGCAAAAAAGCTTAACAATTAAAGGGGGAACAATGAGACTCGGTGCCTACGATTGTAGATTAAAAGAAGGTACATTGATATATAAAATATATGGTTCTAAACTTATCTCAGAAAGGCATAGGCACAGATACGAGTTCAATGAAAAATATTCTAAACTTATTGAGGATAAAGGTTTAGTATTAAGTGGTCGTAACCCCGATACAGGTTTAGTTGAGGTTGTCGAACTACCTCAAAAGGTTCATCCATTTTTTATTGGTGTTCAGTTCCATCCCGAGTTGAGTAGTACAGTATTAAAACCTCAACCTATCTTTGTTGCTTTTATTAAGGCTGCAATTAAACATAAAGAATTAAATCTTAAAAGTAAGCCTAAAGCAGCTAAGAAAAATTGATTTTAAAAAGATAAGTAAGGATAAGTTGTTTTAAATATGAGTGTTAAAATGAACCTTAGATTCTCTAAACATTTCCTTTTTCTTTTTGTATTCTTTTTTATGAGTGTTAATACACTGTATTCTCAATCTGCCAAAAGAGTAAGAGTTAAAGTGTTACAAGAGTATCCTCATAATGTAAAATCTTATACTCAGGGTTTGTTTTTTCATAATGGGATAATGTATGAATCTACAGGTCAATATGGTGAAAGCAAATTTCTTATTGTAAATTACAAATCGGGAAAAATTTTTAGACAATGGATTTTCCCTAATAAATATTTTATTGAGGGTTCATGTTATCTAAATGGGAGACTCTATATTTTAACTTGGCAAGAAAATAAATGTTTTGTCTATAAATTACCTCCACATAAAAAGGTTACAGACAATGATTTAGAAAGGATTGGTGAGATTAACTATAGAGGAGAAGGGTGGGGGATTACAACAGATGGGAAGCAACTTATTATGTCCGATGGTTCTTCTTATCTCTCATTTTTAGATCCCGATTCTTTTTATTGTTTTAATAAAATTCAGGTAACTTTAGATGGTAAGCCAATAGATTATTTGAATGAATTAGAGTTTATAAATGGTAAAATATGGGCAAATGTTTATGGTTCCGATGCTATTGTTATTATAAATCCCGATAGTGGTGTTATAGAGGTTCTTATAGATTGCAGAGACCTTTTACCAGAATCGCTTAAAACAGCTAAAACCGATGTTCTCAATGGTATCGCATATAACCCAGAAGATAATGGGGTTTATGTAACCGGTAAATATTGGCCACTTCTTTATAAAATTTCTTATTAGCTAAATAATTTTTATATATTTGCAACCGCTTAGGGGTGCCAGAAGGCTGAGATTATACCCTTTAAACCTGATACGGTTAGTACCGTCGTAGGAAATAGCTGAACTTCTGCATACCTGAGCATTAAATAAATAAATCAGTTATG
>CAMNNS010000163.1 GCA_946545765.1 uncultured Bacteroidales bacterium
TTTAGTTTATCGTACATTTGTAAGAGATTCTTAAACTACTGGTGAATAGTTACCTAAAATCTAACTTATCGCAAACCAACATCATGTCTGCTGCCTGAATAGTAATGAGTGAATAGCATTTTTCCGTTTTCAAATCTATAATGAATTCTACTTGCACCACTTACGCGAATACGTCGCTCACCATTAACCAATTCATCGTGTAACCCTTTATCACTCATTGCTTCAAATAGCGTTAGCCTTAATCGTTTAGATAAAGTCTTTATGATTCTTTTCTTATCCTCATCCAAAAGACCTGCAGTATCTTTTATAAATGACGGATGAATATCAAAATTCATTAAAGCTTCTTTATCAAGATCATCTGAATCACGCTTAATACATATAGTCAACCCAATTTTTAAGAGTCGACATATATCATCCGAATCCTCTGGCCAGTAATATTTAATTATGTCTAATTCTTTAATCCAGCGTAACTTGTTTGAAATTATTTTCGCTACAGACTCTCGTTTATGGCAATCACAAAAATATGAGCAAACTCCTTTCATTTCTATATTTTTTTCAAATATAGAAGGATAAAGATATATCTGTTCATCGCTTAATAAAAGATGATGTAGTAATATCAAAAAATACCTTTCATCTTCATATGAATTATAATGTAATTCATCCCCCACATCTATAGAGCATTCTGTTTGTGTTAACAAATTATCAATTCTGTCTATATATTTCATGAAATTTCTATATAATACAGGAACCATTGAATTTTTAAAATCTTTATTCGATATCCATGGTGGCAACGGTTCACCACACCAAAAACTTGAATACATTTCATCAGTAAGAACCACTTTTGGCATATGGTAGTCACTAATACACTCAAACAACGCAAACAAATGCTCAATAAAGTCTGTCTGTATTTCTTTATCCTCCCACTCATTCACGTTTATTTTCAAGGTGCTCGGTGAACAAATCGTCCGCATCATGCATCACCTCTTCTATTTCATTCTTTTAAAATGCTTAATTTTTGCCATCATTATTTTCTCCTGTTCATCACTCGCCTGATCAAAAAAACCATCAGGCCAATTTACAATACCTGCTTTTTCATCTATCTTCACCTCTCTAACTACGGCTCCATCCGCAGATAGCTCTATAAAATATACTCCTATTAAATCTTTAATTTTACCAGTATCATCCTCCATAATTCTACGTACAAATCTATTAATTAAATGCTCACTATGGGTTTCTATAATATAATTTTTCTTAGATAATGCAGAGGCTATAAAATAATCTGCCAGTTGCATTTGAAGACCAGGATGCAAATGAATCTCTGGTTGCTCTAAAAGCAGAGTATTGCCATCCCCCATTCGTAACCCTTCTAATACTATCGGTAAGACTTGACTCACTCCGAAGCCCACGTCAGCTATATTAACTTCTGTATCATCAGTAGGTGTAGCATTCATATTTAAATAAATAATATCTTGATTATATTCAGTTTTAAAATTTTCTACCCCCATACAACTCAACCATAAGTCAACAGCTTCACTAAGCTTCATCTGTCCTTTATTCTCGTACTTCCCTGTATCTTTAGAATAGAAAAAAACTTTATCAATTTTAGTCTCATCTTCCGTCACATATATATATGCAGAATTTTCCCCCTTTATCCCAATCTCAGTTACTTCATTATCATATATATATCTACGTGACGGCTCTTCTCTAAGCGGGCCTATAAATCGAACACTTTTCCACAATCCATTTAAAGTTTCTTTTAAAAAATATAAATCAAGTAAAATTTCATTAATCTTTTCTACATTATCTTTATTATCCTCGATATTAAATGAACTACTATTTATAGATGGAAATAGTCCAAAAAAACGCACCGACAGCTTACAATTATATGAATTATCTTTTTCATTGAACATAAATTTATAATTTCTCTGCTGAACATGTTCAAAATTATATACACGCTTATACATATCTGTAAATTCTTTTGCGTTATTATTCTTAAACACTGGTTTAAGCTCAACTCTCCACTTCTTTACAACAAGATTTTCTCTTTGTTTTTTATTTTCAATTTTTTTCCATTGTAATACAATAGTAAATTTAATTTTAATTCCGACAACGCGCTCACCGCTTTTCCTAAAGGCTCTAAAAAATATAGTAGCAACATTTCGGATTTCTTTTTGCACATCCGATGCTCTGAATGTAAACTCTAATTTCATTTCATTATCTAAATTTCTTTTATGCACAATTGACTGTGGAAATCCTACATGCAACCACCTTCCATTCAATAATATTCCAGAATTTGTCTGTCGGCTCTCAAAAGTTTGCTTGAGCAAAAGCATGCTTTGAATAATTGTACTTTTTCCACAACTATTTGCACCACATAAAACTGTTATAGGCTTAATCTTAAGATTGTTTAGTTCTCTGAAAACTTTATAATTTTCCAACGTGAGATTTGTTAGCACCTTTACTCCATCCTTTCTAAAACAGAGCAGCGTCCATTTTTTTTACACACAACTTATGTTACACAATGAAGTAACTTCATTTTTTACGTTTACATCTAAATCACCCACTCACATGCTCCCGTATATAATCTCAGAAACTTAAACTTCTCTCCCCATAACAGGTGAAGTTCCTTGAAAACTGTATATCTCAGAAGATAAAAGCTTGGCAAAGAGAGCAGAACCATGTCTTATGATGCAATGACCGCTCATGTGT
>CAMNNS010000164.1 GCA_946545765.1 uncultured Bacteroidales bacterium
ATATTTCTGTGAGAAACAGAGCTATTGATCATATCCGTCGCAAGCAGGCAATGGAAGGTTATCATAAAATTTTTCTTGAGATAGAGAAAGGTTGGCACGATGCCTATTCGCATGAAAAAGATGCTGAGATAAATTATATGTTTCAATGTATTGAAGAGTTGCCTGAGCGTCAGCGATATGTTTTTAAGCGTTGCCAGATTGATGGTAAGCGTTATGCAGAAGTGGCTCAAGAGTTGAGACTAAGTCCTTCTTCTGTACATAAATACATAGTGCAGGCTTTTAGTTTTTTAAGAGAAAAGTTTAAAAATCGCAAAAAAGAATAACCGAATGATGATGTCGTTCGTTTTAAATAATAAGAAATAGAAATTGAGATAAAAAATTTGAAATAGAAACAGAATTTGTTATTACTTCTAATGGAGAAAAAACATTCAAATATAGATTTAGCTGGTATTATGGACCATTCCCAGAATTATACTGAGAATGAAATACGAGACTTCTTTACAGATAAGGAAAATCGTCTGGAGTATATTGCTGTGCTACGAGCTAAACAAGCGATGAAGCGTTTGGAGACCCCAGCCCCTGATGTAGATAAGGCTTGGGAGCAATTCTATGCACAAAATATGGTGCATTCTAAAACTTCTGAAAAGCGTTACTTTGCTTCTTTCCGCCATTACATTGGATATGCGGCATCAGCGTTATTAGGTGCAGCAGCTATGTTATTGATTATTCTTTTCCTTTGGCATCCCGATAGTGATATAAAGGAAAATAATCTCCTTACAGTTCTTGAGTATGATGATAGCCCTCAGAACCTTGTAATGCTCATTGATGGGGAGGAAGAGAAGACTTTGCAACCACAAGATTCTATCTCTTTTTATACTAAGGAGACTAAAGTTTTAACAACTTCTACAGAACCTACTAAAGAAGAGCCAGGACTCCGTACACTTAAAACACCACGCGGTATGGATCTCAAGATAATATTACCCGATGGGTCAGAGGTTTGGCTAAATGCAGAGAGTTCTTTGGTATTCCCTACAGCGTTTACAAATACAAGATATGTAGAACTTGTCGGTGAGGCTTATTTTAAGGTGGCAAAAGATGAGCAAAAACCTTTTATAGTAAGTACAGACAAGATGAATGTTAAAGTTCTTGGTACAGAGTTTAATTTCCGCCATTATGATACAGAACAAACCCAAGTGGCACTTGTTAATGGTAGTGTAGAAGTTCTTGGTGCAGATGATTCACTATCAAATATTGTTTTACGCCCGGGTGAGGCGGCAAATATAGATGATGACGGTAATATTAGTGTTCATTCTGTGAGTACATACGCTGTTAATCAATGGACAAAAGGATTCTTTTATTTTCAGGATAAAACTCTTGAAATAGCTTTGCAAGAGATTGGCCGTTGGTATAATGTAAGTGTCTTATTTGAAGATAAAAGAAAATTAAATGAAAAGATACATTTTAGTGCATTAAGAGGTGAAACGCTTCAGCAAACTCTCGATAAGCTTAATCGCCTCATGGATACCCAAATTATAATCGTTGGAAATAAAATAATTGTCAAATAATTATTTTATTGGGTAACCGATTTCTCTTTTGTTCGTTTTTAATTAAACGAACATTGTACTAACAATCATAATTTATGAAAAAGAATAACCATTTTATCTTATTTTTGGGAGTGGCTATTGCTATGCTTTTATTATTAGTACGACCTGTGGAAGTATATTCACAATCAGGTAATAATAAGCTACTTACTATCAAATGTAAAGGGGCAAAACTCTCAGATGCATTACGCGATATAGAGCGTCAATCAGGCTACTATCGTGTACAATTTACTTATTCTGATGTTGAATCGTTGAAAGCAGATGCAAATATTTATAATTTGTCTGCTGTAGATGCTGTCAAACTACTTCTAAAAGGGAAACCTTTAGAATTTAAAGTAGATGGGCAGTTTATTTATGTTACAAAGGTAAAGTCTCAACAGAAGTCTCAGACTAATCAAATAATGTCTGGTCGGATTTTAGATGAGGAAAATATCCCTATCCAAGGGGTAGTAGTGAGTAACTTGACCAATAAAACAAATACGATGACAGATAAAGATGGTCGTTTTAGTTTGCGCTGTCAAAGTAACAACGATCAAATTTCTATATCTTTTACTGGTAAACGAACCATTGAAACTAATCCCGATTTTAGTAAGTTAATGAACATTAAAATGGAAGACGATGAGTTGTGGTTGAATAATGTTGTGATAACTGGTTATCAAACAATTAAGCGTACGAGTGCTACCGGTGCTTTTGGATTTGTAGATAACAAAAAATTGAGTCAGCAGACACATAAAGATTTGTTGAGTTCATTGGAAGGTCAAGTTTCAGGTCTTCGTTTTGAGATCAATCCTAACACTGGTGAAAGTACTCCTATCCTTCGTGGTGTGGGTACTTTTTCTAATAATGTTGGAACACAACCCTTAATAGTTATTGATAATATACCTACAAGTATGACTCTCGATGAGATAAATCCTTATGACGTAGAGTCAGTAACAGTTTTAAAAGATGCTGCTGCAAGTAGTATTTATGGTGCTTTAGC
>CAMNNS010000165.1 GCA_946545765.1 uncultured Bacteroidales bacterium
AGGTTTAGAGCCGCAAGAGAAAAATTTAATCTATTTTTAGAACACAATCGGTTGCAATATAATGATATAGATTTGGTTGTTGTAGAAGACTCTTTATCTCAATCTGAGATAGATAATTATACTTTTTTACCAGAAGAAATTAAAAAAGTTGAATTTAAAAAGATATGTGGTGAGTATATCACCTCTTCTTCTTATGGTTTATATCTTGCTGCTGCTATATTAAAGTATTCCAAGATTCCTTCGCATATATTTGAAATGAATATAGATATTACCCCCCAGAAGGTTCTCTATATAACTGCAAAAAATAGTTTTAATTTTACCTTTATATTGTTAGAAAGATGTTTAGATTAGTCATATTATCTTTAGTCCAAAGTATATTTTTAGTAGCAGGTCAGACTTTTCTCAAATTGACTCTCGATAAGATAGATAATCTCTCATTTACATGGAGATGTATAAAGCAGTTCTTATTGAATTATAATTTTTTGTTAAGTGGGATTTTTATGGGATTGGCTACTTTTTTGTGGTTTTATATTCTTAAACATTTCCCTTTTAGTGCCGCTTATCCCCTTATAAGTTTCAGTTATATAATAGGGACAATTGCTTCTATAATTATATTTCACGAGCAAGTACCACCTGTCAGATATATCGGGATAGTTTTAATAATTATTGGTGCTATTTTAGTTGCTCAAAAATAAACATAAATTATAAATATGAAGTTTTTGAAAAGAAAAATAATCTCTGTTTTTGTAATTGCATTACTCATATTTATTGGCAGTAATATTTACGGACAAAATTCTGAAAAAGAGGATAGTGCATATAATAATCTGATTGAATACTCTAAATCAATACAAAGTGTTGAGGGGGATTTTATCGAGATAAAAGAGTTAAATCTTCTATCAGAAAAAATTACAAGAAAAGGGATGCTCTATTTTATTGCCCCTTCAAAATTTAGATGGGAGTACGATTCTAATAATTACGGAGTGACTAATAATGGAAAAGGATATATGATTATAAATGGGATAAACAACACTCTTGCCTCTAAAGCATTTGAACAAATAGGTAAAATAGTCTCATCTTTTATAACAGGTTCTCAGGTAGATAGTAAAGAGTATGATTTAATTTATTTTTTAAAAAATGACTCTCTTATAATAGAACTTACACCTAAATCTAAAAGGGTAAAGATGATGATAGATAAAATTTCTGTCTCGTTTAATACTAAAACCAACTCTATAGAATGGTATCAAATGGAGCGTAAAAAAGATATAACTAAAGTTGAATTTGAAAATTTAAAATATAACACAAAAGTTGATCCTCAACTATTTAATTAGTCTTACTATGAATACAGATGGCTTTTATACAATTGAAGAATTTAAATTAGAAAATAATAAATTAGATGTCTTAGTAGCTTTAAACAAATCTCATTGGGTATTTGATGTCCATTTTCCTAATAATCCAATTTTCCCTGGGGCTATGAATATTCAAGTATTACAAGAGCTTCTAAGTAAGGTCTTTGATAAAAAATATGTTGTTGGGAAGATTCTAAATACAAGATTTTATATCCCGATAATCCCTACAAAGAATAATGTTGTCAGGTATGATATTGAGTTTGAGAAAAAAGAGTATGAACTATCTGTGCAATGTTCAGTTTGTTCTGATTCTAAAAACGATGCAGAAAAAGAGACCTTTGCAAAAATATCTGCTCTATTTATCCCTGCCTAAATACTTTTCTTATGTTTAGTAGAACCTTTTGTGTAATAGTACCATTTTATAACAATTGTAAAACTGTTTGTAATGTTATAAACTCCATTATATGTGAGGGGTATAATGTGTTGGCTATTTCAGATGGTTCTAAAGATAATAGTTTGCAATTATTGTTAGAGTATTATAACTCTTTACCACAGCAGAAAAAGAATCTATTATCTATAAAGGTGATTAACAAAAACAGAGGCAAAGGATATGCACTAAAACAAGGATTTAAAATCTTAAAAGAGAGAGGTTTTTCTTATGCCATTTCGTTTGATGCCGATGGACAACATACAATTAAAGGGTTAAAATTACTTGTAACAAAATTATCGCAGCTAAATGAGAATAAAGCTATCCTTGTAGGGTGTAGATATATTAAAGGTGCAGATGGCAATAGTAAATTTGCGAATAAGTTCTCTAATTTCTGGTTTAAGGTTCACACTTTAAGAAATTTAGACGATACACAAAGTGGTATGAGAGCTTATCCATTGGAACTTGTATCAAATAAGTTCTATCTATCTAACAGGTATGAATTTGAGACAGAAGTATTAGTTAAATCTGCTTGGTGTGGTGCTAAATTTTATCAAGTTCCAATAGATGTTGTTTATGACCAAAGCAGAGTTACCCATTTCAGACCTTTTATAGATTTTTTTAGAATATCGTTAATCAATACCTATTTGACAATATTAACCCCATTGTATGGTTATCCTAAGATGTTTATTACAAGGTTATTGTATAAAGAATGAGAAGTTGTTATGCAAAAGTTTCTCTTAAAAATATACGACTT
>CAMNNS010000166.1 GCA_946545765.1 uncultured Bacteroidales bacterium
CAAGAACCCTTTTATCTTGATGTCCCGCCTCAGGGAATAACATTACAGACTCTCCATCGCCGAGAAGTTCTATTGTTCTATTATAAGAAAAAGAGTTTTTTTCTACTTCATCAAAACCTTCATAATTCATTCTGTATGCAGGTATTACTCCAAGATAAGAGATGAGTTTTGTTACAAGGGAGTTTATTTTAAAAACATCTGCTCTTGCCCAAAAACGAGGTTTTCTTCTTAGCCCTTTAAAAGAGAGCATAATGGCGATAGCATCAATCAAACAGTTCTGATGATTGCTCACAATAAGCTGTGGATTACCCTCTTTTAAAATATTTTCTTTGTTAATATAATATACCTTTTTGTATAAAAGGTGATTAAATACAAATGAGATTATAATTTTGAGAAGACTATAGTAAATGCCCCCCTTGTAATTTTTCTTCATGTGCAAAAGTTTCAAGTAAAGCTATAAAAAGTGTTGTGCAAGATAGTAATAAAGTTTAATATCTACTGAACTTTGCCCTTAATGAAAGGGTATCAAAAAGTTCTTGGTTTTTTGTATATTTGTGTTGCAATTACAAAAGTTTTTAGCTGAATTTGCAAAAATACAAGTTGTTATTATGTTAGATTTTCTGAGTTTACATTTCATAGATATAATAGATATTTTACTTGTTGCTCTATTAGTTTTTTATGTCTATAGGCTAATAAGGGGTACTGCCGCAATGAGTATATTTATCGCGATAATATTATTATACTTTATATGGCTGTTGGTGAGAGCGTTAAAAA
This sequence comes from uncultured Bacteroidales bacterium, assembly GCA_946545765.1. Classification (GTDB taxonomy): domain Bacteria; phylum Bacteroidota; class Bacteroidia; order Bacteroidales; family UBA932; genus Egerieousia. The sequence goes on from CAMNNS010000166.1 coordinate 775, forward strand.
TGGAGTTGCTAAATGCCATTATGGGACAAGTTTTGGGTGTTGGAGTTATTGCTATAATAATAATCTTTCAACAAGAGATTAGACGCTTTTTATTACACTTAGGGCAGAATGTTGGGTCAAAAAGGAGGAATAATTTTATAACTCGCACTTTATTTGGATCAAAAGGAGAAGCGGTAACTACAAGGACTTTAGATGAACTTACCCAAGCTGTGAGTAGAATGGTTAGTTCAAAAACAGGTGCGTTGATTGTTATGACTCATCTATCTTCTTTAGATGCTATCATAGAGACAGGAGATAGAATAGATTCAAATGTTAATAGAAGACTTATCGAGAATATATTTTTTAAAAATTCTCCACTTCACGATGGGGCTTTAATTATGAATACAAATCGATTGATAGCCGCAAGATGTACCCTTCCAATGTCTGACAGTCAGAATATTCCGGCTCATTATGGTATGAGACATAGAGCAGCAGTGGGTGTAACAGAGCAGACTGATGCGACTGCTATTGTTGTATCTGAAGAGACCGGGGGTATCTCCTTTGTTAAAGAGGGCGTTTTAAAAAGTGTGGGGAGTATAGCTGAATTACGACTTGCTATTGAGGATTCTTACAAATCGTGATTATTTATTCTTTTTCTTGAGCTCAGACTTGAGATAGTATTTACCATCTTTCCCTTTTTTGTATTCTTTTCCTTTTCCAATAAGTCTTAGGTACTTTATATATTGTTGTTCATCTAAAACTTTTTTTAGGGCTGTAAGTCTTTTTTCCTCCCAAAGTTCTTGGGTTTGTTTAAAAATTTGATATTCGCTTCTGCCAGAATTTCTTAAATCATCAAAAGCAGTTTTAATCCCTACAAAATTGTTTGTTATAATTGAATCTACATAAAACACTTGCGTCTCTGTTAAATTCAAAGCCTTTGTTAATCTTACAACCTCTTTTTCTGCAATTGTAATAGGATCTTCTTCCTCTTGATTTTGTGCATATATATCAGAAAAACAGAAAGTTGTAAAAAGTATCGTAAAAAGTATATAAAATTTCCTCATTTTAATTTTTGGTTGTTCTATTAGTTATTTCTATAGCTCAAAGGTAGTTTTTTTTATTATCTTTGTAAACATTGGTAAAGAAATAATTTTTAATGATATAGTTATGAGTTTAAGATTTAAATTTTTAAGTGCCGTTATTACACTTATTCTAATATCTTCTTTTGGCACAATTCAAACATCAGATGCTTGTACAAATATTATTGTTACAAAGGGTGCTTCTAAAGATGGTTCTGTTATGGTAACATACGCTGCCGATTCTCATGCTTTATACGGAGAACTTTATAAGCATATTGGCAGAGAGTGGCCAAAGGGGACAATGATAGATGTAATAGAGTGGGATACAGGTAAATTCCTTGGCAGGATTCCACAAGTGGCTCGTACTTATTCTACAATGGGTAATATGAACGAGTTTCAATTAATTATTACAGAAACAACTTTTGGGGGAGATCAGAGACTCATTGATACTACAGGTATAATGGATTATGGTTCACTTATTTATCTTACTCTTCAGAGGGCAAAGAGTGCAAAAGAAGCAATAGCCGTTATGGTAGAGTTGGTAGAAAAGTATGGTTATCATTCAAGTGGTGAGTCTTTCTCTATTGCAGATAAGAATGAGGCATGGATTTTAGAAATGGTTGGCAGAGGGACAAAATTGGATAAAAAAGGAAACAATGTAAATAAGGGGGCTAATTGGGTA
>CAMNNS010000167.1 GCA_946545765.1 uncultured Bacteroidales bacterium
GTGAGCATAACATCACTCAGGATGTTGAAGCGAGGATTGGACAACTGTTCACGGAAACTCCTGAGACTGACACCATAGAATATGATTTATTGTTGGCTCCTGTATGGATGCGACAAGTTATAAAAAAAGGAATAAAGCAATGAGTAAATGGACTGATTTCTCGCTCGATGAGCGAAAGGCGATGATACAAGGGGTGGTCGAGGCACGGCAAATAGATGAAGCAGCAGCCGAGAAGGATTGGAATTTTACAAAGTTCTTAATAGATAAAGAGGGTAATGTGGTAAATGATATTAATGCCATTCTTTAGAATATATTATTGGTCTATCAAATATCTTAAACAATTATTTTAGTTTTGCACTGCCCGATAGAGTCAGAAAAATAAACTCTGTGGGGAGATTTATATGACATTTTGTTTAAAATGACCTAATATTCAATTAGATATAAAATATTTTTAGTTATTTTATTCTCCGATTTTTTTTATCTAATTTTTTTATACTTTTGCACCCACTTATGCAAAAAATTAGAAATATAGCTATTATAGCCCATGTTGACCATGGAAAGACTACCCTTGTGGATAAGATGATAATGCAAGCCAAAGTAACAAGAGAGGTAGAAAGGAATGGTGATTTAATATTAGATAATAATGATTTAGAGAGAGAAAGGGGAATAACTATTCTCTCAAAAAATGTAAGTGTCCCATATAAAGATTACAAGATTAATATTATTGATACTCCAGGACACGCAGATTTTGGGGGCGAAGTAGAGAGGGTTCTTAATATGGCAGATGGTGTTTTACTTTTGGTTGATGCTTTTGAAGGTTGTATGCCACAAACCCGTTTTGTTCTACAAAAAGCACTTGAACTTGGGAAGAAGCCATTGGTTGTAATTAACAAGGTAGATAAACAAAATTGTAGGCCTGAGGAGGTAAATGATGAGGTTTTTGAACTTATGTTCAATCTTAATGCAAGTGATTATCAGCTTAATTATAAAACTGTTTATGGTTGTGCTAAGCAAGGGTGGATGTCTTTGGATTGGAAAAAGCCAGCAAATGACCTTTCTATCTTAATGGATATGATTATAAGTGAGATACCTGCCCCTGTACAAAATTTAGAAGGTACTCCCCAAATGCTTATCTCTTCTTTAGAATATTCTCCTTATGTGGGTAGAATTGCTGTTGGAAGGGTAACAAGGGGGGAAATCGTATCGGGAGCAGATATTACTTTGTGCCACAGAGATGGGAGTCAAGTTAAGCAGAGAATAAAAGATTTGATGGTTTTTACAGGGTTAGAAAAGACTAAAATAGATAAGGTTGAGAGTGGCGATATATGTGCAGTTGTTGGTATAGAGGGGTTTGAGATAGGTGATACTATTGCCGATTTAGAGAATCCCGAACCATTGCCACCCATCAATATAGATGAGCCAACTATGAGTATGCTCTTTTGTATCAACGATTCTCCATTTTTTGGTAAAGATGGAAAATTTGTTACTTCAAGACATTTAAAAGAGCGATTAGAGAAGGAGTTGGAAAAAAATTTAGCTTTAAGGGTGGCACCCGGTAGGACAGCAGAACAATTTATTGTTTATGGTAGGGGAGTTTTGCATCTCTCAATCTTGATAGAGACTATGAGAAGAGAGGGGTTTGAATTGCAAATCGGCCAGCCGAAGGTCTTGTTTAAAAATATAGATGGAGTTAGGTGTGAACCTATTGAATATCTGATAATTGATGTTCCAGATGAATCTGTCGGGAGGTGTATAGAAATGGTGACAAAGAGAAAAGGTTCACTCCTAAATATGGACCACAAAGGGGATAGAGTTCATTTACAATTTGAGATTCCATCGCGAGGGATAATAGGCTTAAGAAGCAATATAATAACAGCTACATCGGGAGAGGCGATAATGGCTCACAGATTAAAAGGATATGAACCATTTAAAGGGGAGATAGAAAAAAGGACAAATGGCTCAATGATAGCTTTAGAGACAGGGACAGCGGTCGCTTACTCTATGTGGAAATTATTAGATAGGGGGAAATGGATTATCAACCCCGGCGAAGAGGTTTATGCCGGACAAGTAGTAGGTGAATATACAAGGGCGATGGATTTGAATGTGAATGTATGTATAAAGAAGAAGCTTACAAATATCAGAGCTTCTGGTTCCGACGAAAAGGCGGTTTTACCACCCCCTATGCAATTCTCTTTGGAGGAGATGCTGGAATATATTCAAGATGATGAATTAGTGGAGGTTACCCCTTCTCATCTAAGGATAAGAAAAATATACTTAGATGAAAATGAGCGTAAAAGACACAAGACGCAAGCAGATTAGAGCTTTTAATTGCATTTTAATAAAAATTGACTATATTTGCCCCCCCGATATGGATTACAAGATTCAAATTAACGGATTGGCTCAAGGGAAGCATGAGTTTAGTTTCCCTATCTCCAAGAAGCTTTTTGAGGATTTTGATAATACTCAAATTATTGAGGCGGAGTTGGTTGCTAAAGTCTTAT